>SKVI01000130.1 GCA_007129525.1 Gemmatimonadota bacterium
ATCCGGTCACCGTCGATGGTGGCGTCGAAGCGGGCCTCGCCGCCCATCTCCGCCACCGGCAGCGTGAAGGTGAGGCTGGCCCCGTCCAGCTCCACGTTCTGCAGATCGGTGGAGGGGAGCTCGTCGCTGTGCGTGCTTCCCACCAGCTCCCCGTCCTCCTCCTGGAACTCCAGGGTCAGGGGCACGTCCTGGCCGGCAGCGTCCAGCGATCCTTCCCATCGGCCCACCACGTCCTCGAGCTCGACCTCAGCGTCGGGATCGGGCTCCTCTCCCTCCACCCGGGGCTCGGCTGCTTCCTCCGCCAGCCCGTTCACGAAGGTCCAGGTCACCCGGGCATGCTCGTCCAGGAGCTCCCGGTCGGTGACGATGAAGGTGGCGGCCATCCCCTCCTCTACCCGGGCCAGTTCGGGCACGCCCAGCAGCTCGGCGGGGGTCCGGGTGAGGGCCTCCAGCGCCGCCTCGGGCGAGAGACCCCACTCCACGTACCGGCGGGCACCGGCCAGCGGGCTGCCGTCACCGGTGCCCCCCGAGGTGAGGGCGAACGGTACTCCCGCCTCCTCGAAGCGGGCGGCGGTCTCGTAGATGGGCACGAGGCGATCCCGCTCCCTGGCCGCCGCCGGATCGGCCTCCTCCTCCGACTCCGGATCCCAGTCGTCGGGATCGTCCAGATCGGTGGTGAGCAGAACCGGCACGTCTCGGGCCGCCAGCTCGGCCGCGAGCTCGCCGGCCCCCTCACCGCCGACGATGACGGGCTGGAAGCCCAGCTCGTCGGAGAGGGCCAGCACCCGACGTACGTACTCGGCGCCGTTGGCCCGGAAGAAGACCCGGTGCTGGCCGGCGGTCACTTCCTGCAGGTAACGCAGGTCCTCGTCCCGGTGCGGGGCCGTCGTGCCCCGGGGGTCGGAAGCCCAGGCCGAGGTGCGGTCGCCGTGGTGCTCCGCATCCGAGAAGGCCTGCCGGATGAGGGCATGGACGGCCATGAGGGTGGCGGGATAGGCCCCCTGGGCGCCCTGGAAGGCCATGGCCATGCCCAGGGAGGGCTCCAGCACCAGTTCAGCTGGCGTCCGGGCGTCCCTCCGGTGCAGGATCAGGGAGGGCTGCCCCGGCATGGGTCCCCGACCCGGAAAGACGGCGGAGGCCACGAACCCGGCCCCTCGCTCACCTGAGAGGCCCGCCCCGTTCACGTCCAGGTAGTCCGACGCCCGCCTGTGGGGCGTGAAATTCTGCACTTCCCGGGTGGGACTCCACGCCTCCACGTCGTCCCGGTCGGGGGTGGGCAGCGAGATGGAAGCGTCCCCGTGCCCGTCCACGAAGCCCGGATACACGTAGAGGGTCCCCTCGTCCCAGGAGATCTCCCGGAGGCCCGCGGGAACCTGGGTACCGGCTTCGATGGTTTCGATGATCCCGCGGCGGACCACCACCGTCACCCCTTCCTGCCGGGCGCCGTCACTCTGCACCACCGTGACGTCGAGGAGCGCCCACCCGGCCGGGTCCGGCGGGGCCTCGTACTGGGCCTCCGCCGGTGCCGGATTCAGGAGCACCAGGAAGATTGAGAGGAGTGCGGCGGCGCCGAGGGCGCCCTGCTTCGGGATTCGGTTCAGGGGTGGTCGCATGACGTGCTACATCCTGGCCTTGGGGAAAACGCTTCAGGCTCACGGAAACGCTCGGTTGGACTGCAATCCGCGGGGCGGGCGGCGGGTCCGTTCCCATCCGGGACGGGCGGGCCCTTTTCATCTACGCCGAGCCCCTTCTGTTGGAACGACACGGCGAGACCCGCTACCGTTGAAGCAGATCGGGTTCCATCGGTCCCCGGCTGACGCCGCCCCGGAACGGTTCCGCTTCGGGCCGTTCGACCACCGAAGCTACGACCCCCCCACCGGAACGGACAACCGACTCCCTTCATCCCATGACCTCCTCTCCCGACGTCACGGACTCGCCGGCCCCCCTTGCCCTGGTCATGGGCGGAGGCGGTGCCCGGGCGGCCTACCAGGTAGGGTTCCTCAGGGCTCTGGCCCGACGTCACCCGACCCTGGAGATCCCCATCATTACCGGGGTCTCGGCCGGCGCCATCAACGCCGTGTACCTGGCCGCCCACCCGGGCCCGTTCCGAGCGGCGGTGGAGGAGCTCACCGAGCTCTGGCTTTCCCTGACCATGGATCGGGTCTTCGACCTGGATCCGCGCCGCCTGACGCTGAACACCCTCCGCTGGGGTCTTCAGCTCGTCTCGGGAGGCCTCCTGGGCGAATCCCGCATCCGCAGCCTCATGGATGTGAGCCCCCTCCGGGAGTACCTGGCCGGCCCGCTGGAGGCCGACGAGGGACCCATCCCCGGTATCAAGGCGAATCTGGAGGCGGGCCGGCTGCGGGCGGTGGCCATCAGCACCTCCTCCTACACCACTGGCCGATCCATCACCTGGGTGCAGGGATCCGGGATCCGGCCCTGGGCGCGCCCCAAGCGGCGGGCCGTCATGGCTCCCCTCACGCTGGACCACATCATGGCGTCCACCGCCCTGCCCCTCTTCTTTCCGGCGGTGAAGATCGGCGAGGAGTGGTACGGAGACGGCGGCATTCGCCTGTCAGCGCCCCTTTCGCCGGCGGTCCACCTGGGTGCCGGTCGGATCCTGGCCCTCTCCACCCGCTTCGAGCCCACATCCCGGGAGGCGGCGCTTCCGCTGACCCGGGGGTACCCGCCCCCGGCCCAGGTCATCGGCTCCCTGCTGAACGCCGTCTTCCTGGACCTCCTGGATCAGGACGCGTGGAGGGTGGAGAAGATCAATCGGCTCCTTCGCCGGATCCCGCCCGAGGAGCGCGACGGGCTCAGGATCGTGGATATGCTGACCCTTCGGCCTTCTCGGGACCTGGCCCAGTTGGCCAGCGACTTCGAGGCCGACCTTCCCACCTCCATGCGGTACCTGATCCGGGGCCTGGGCACCCGCCAGACAGAGAGCCCGGACGTCCTCTCCTTTCTCCTCTTCGAACCCGGCTACCTCGCTCGGCTGGTGGAGATGGGCGAGCGGGACGCCGATGCCCGTATGGGTGAGATCGAGACGGTCCTGACGGACGAGCCACAGCGGGAGATCCCCGATGCCCGGAGCCCCGCTCCCCGGTGAACCGCAGGGCGCAGCAGGGGTAGGGGAGGAAGGTCTGCGGGCATCGTCGTGCCCCACTTCCTCCTGCAGCCGAGTCCACGCGCCCCAGCGCTTCCCTCCAGCCCGAGCCGAACCATGTCCGACACTTCGACCCACGCCACCGAGCAGGAATCCCGCGCCGTAGCCGAAGGGGCCCGGGAAGCCAAGTGGGAAAAGGAGAGCTTCATGCGCTCCTTTTTCGAGGGCGACCTTCGCCTGGACCTCCTCCACCCCCATCCCGAGCCGGATCCGGACGAGGCGGAGCGGGGCCGGGAGTTCCTGGAGCGGCTGGAGGCCTTTGCTCGGGAGCACATCGACGGCGACGCCATCGACCGGGAGGGCCACGTGCCGGAGGAGGTTCTCGACGGTCTTCGGGAGGTGGGGGCCTTCGGGATCAAGATCCCCCGGGAGTACGGCGGGCTGGGCCTCTCGCAGGTAACCTACAACCGGGCGCTGGGCATCGTGACATCCCGGTGCGGCAGCACCGCGGCCTTCCTCTCGGCCCACCAGTCCATCGGGGTCCCCCAACCCCTGACGCTCTTCGGGACCGAGGAGCAGAAGAAGCGCTTTCTGCCGCGCCTCGCCGCCGGCGCTCTGTCGGCCTTCGCCCTCACCGAACCCGAGGTGGGCTCGGACCCGGCGAACCTGGCCACCACGGCAGAGCTCTCCGACGACGGCTCGCACTGGGTTCTGAACGGCGAGAAGCTCTGGTGCACCAACGGTCCCCGGGCCGAGCTCATGGTGGTCATGGCCCGCACGCCGCCCCGGGAGGGGGTGAAGTCGAAACAACCCATCACCGCCTTCATCGTGGAGGCCGACGCGGAGGGCGTGGAGGTCCCCCACGAATGCCATTTCATGGGCCTCCGCGGACTCTCCAACGGGATCATCCGCTTCCGCGACGTAAAGGTCCCCCGGGACAACCTGATATGGGGCGAAGGACAGGGATTGAAGCTGGCCCTCATAACCCTCAACACGGGCCGCCTGTCGCTCCCCGCCTTCTGCGGGGCGGCGGGGAAGAACCTCCTGGAGATCTCGCGGAAGTGGGCGGCGGAGCGAGTGCAGTGGGGACAGGCCATAGGGAAGCACGACGCGATTGCGCAGAAGCTGGGGCGGATGGCCGCCGACACCTTCGCGATGGACGCCGGGGTCGAGCTCACTGCGGCCATGGCCGACGCGAAGGAGCTGGACATCCGGCTGGAGGCGGCCATCTCCAAGATGTGGCACTCGGAGACCGCCTGGCGGATCGTCGACGACACGCTGCAGATCCGGGGCGGGCGGGGATACGAGACCGCCGACTCGCTCCGGGCCCGGGGAGAGCTTCCGCTCCCGGTGGAGCGAGCCATGCGAGATCTGCGCATCAACCTCATCTTCGAAGGGTCATCCGAGATCATGCGGCTGTTCATCGCCCGGGAGGCGGTGGACACCCACCTGAAGGTAGCCGGCGACATGGTTGATCCCCGGGCCCCGATGGGGAAACGGGTGGCGGCCGCGGTGCGGGCGGGGGTCCACTACACCTGGTGGTATCCCTCCCGGTGGTTGGGCTGGGGCGGATGGCCCCGGTACTCCGAATTCGGTCCCCTGGCAACCCACATGCGCTACGTGAATCGCGCCTCCCGGCGCCTGGCCCGCAACATCTTCCACTGCATGGCGCTGCACGGTGCCGGGCTGGAGAAGCGCCAGGCGGTCCTGGGTCGGGTGGTGGACATCGGGGCCGAGGCCTTCATGATGACCGCGGCCTGCGTCCGGGCCCGGAAGCTGATAAAGGAGAACCCCGCCGACCGGAGCCCCGAGGAGCTGGCCGACCTCTTCTGTCGCCAGGCCCGCAGACGCATCGAGAGCTCGTTCCGGGCCCTCTTTCTGAACGACGACGTTCCTACCTACAGCCTGGCCCGGAAGGCGCTCGAGGGTCAGTTCGACTGGCTGGAGGAGGGGGTCGTGGGCATGGACGCCCTGGTGGCCCAGGAAGACGACTCCCTGGAGTGGGAAGGCCACCCTGGCGGGGAAGCGGCAGGTGCGGGCTCCGCGGCCCAGTCCGAGGGCAGGCCGGCGCCCACGAGCTGAGGCCTACGGCGCGGATCAGGACGCCGACGGGTCCCGGGTCAGGACGATGAAGTCTCCGGCGCCCTCCATCTCCCCCTCGCGGGGGGAGGCCGCCGGATCCGGCACGGCCTTCACCACCACCACCAGGATCCTGGTCCCGGGACGGTACTGGCGGAGAACCTCGGGAATTCCGGTGTGGTTCTCCACGTGAAAGCTGCCGACCATGTGCACGACCACGGTCCCGGATCCCTCCTGGTCCAGCGTCGAGGCCACCGCGTGGGCCATGGCGGCGTCCCAGAGGACCTGGGCCTCCAGCGCCGACTCCGGGGGCTCCCTGTGGCCGTGGGCGCCGTGGTTCTGCGCCATCTCGGCCATGACGGCCTCCCACTCCGCCCGATACGCCTCGGTGGGCTCCGGGTAGGGAAGCGGCGGGAGGTGCTCCAGCGCATGATCGGGAAGGTCATCCAGGCCCTCCCGCCCCAGCCGGCTCACCCGGTTGACGTAGCGCCGGGGTGCGTTGGCGGCCACCACCGGAATGCCGGCCTCCCGGGCCGCCTCCACCAGGGGACGGTAGTCTCGCCGATACTGGGGCCAGGGACGAGCCGCCGCCAGGAAGTGCTCTTCGGTGATGAGTCCCTCCAGGTACTCGTCCAGAACGGGCTGCACGTCGCTTTCGAACATCTCCAGCGAGAGGACGGGACTGCGGCCTTCCAGCCTCCCCGCCCCGGCTTCGTTCAGAATCCGTTGCAGGAGCTCCCGTTGGAAGCGGTGCCCCCCGGGATCGCCGTGCCGCTCTCCCACCAGGATCACGTCCACGTCGGCCGCCGCCGCCACCAGATCGTCCAGGGTGGCCGGCGAGCCGTGTGACTGGTAGAGGTGCCATGCCGCCTCCGGAGGCCCCACGGGATCGGGAGTCGGCGAAGGGGCCGGAGCCGGCTCGCTCACGGCGGTCCCGCAGCCCACCAGGGTCGCCGACACGCTTGCCAGGAGTCCCCACGCCGCTGCCCGTCCCCGGACCTCCCTGCGCCGACACCTCATGGCGCCTTCGCCCCCGTTCCGGCAGACGAGGAGCCCGCTGCCGCTCCGGCCCCGGCGGCGGTGACCGCCTCGTCGAACTGGCGCCGGTAGAGCCGTCCGTAGAGCTCGCTTCTGGCCAGGAGCTCCCCGTGGCTGCCCTGGTCCACGATCTCGCCCTGGTCCAGGACCAGAATCCGCTCGGCCCGGAGGATGGTGGAGAGCCGGTGGGCGATGACCAGGGTGGTGCGCCCCACCATGAGCCGCTCCAGCGCATCCTGCACGAGGGCCTCGCTCTCGGCGTCCAGGGCACTCGACGCCTCGTCCAGAATGAGAATGGTGGGGGCCTTGAGGAGGACCCGGGCAATGGCAATCCGCTGCCGCTGCCCGGCGCTGAGGGTCACCCCCCGCTCGCCCACCAGGGCGTCGTAGCGGTCGGGGAGGGCAGCAATGAACTCGTGGGCCTTGGCATCCCGGGCGGCCCGCTCCAGCTCCTGGTGGGTGGCGTCGGGCCGGCCGTACAGGAGGTTCTCCCGGATGGTTCCGGCAAAGAGGAGGGGCTCCTGCGGGACCAGCCCGATGGCGGCCCGGAGCTCGGCCAGGGCCACCTGGCGGACATCCACACCGTCGATGGTGACGGCCCCGGCGGTGACATCGTAGAACCGGGGAAGCAGCGAGGCCAGCGTGCTCTTGCCGGCGCCGGAGCTGCCCACCAGAGCCACAGTGTCTCCCGGTGCCATTTCCAGGTCGATCCCGTGCAGGACGACGGGGAGGTCCGGAGCGTATCTGAAGTGCACCCCCTGGTAGCGCACCTGTCCCTGGAGCGGTCGCGGCAGGGGACGGGGACGGGGCGGATCCTCCAGCTCCACCGGATGGTCCAGGAGCTCGAAGATCCGCTTCGCCGCCCCAGAGGCCTCCTGCAGATTGCCCCAGAAGCCCGCCAGGGAGGTCACGGCCCCGGCGATGGTCACGGCATAGAGGAGGAAGGCCACGAGGGTACCAGGCGTCAGCGCGCCCTCCAGGACCAGGCGTCCCCCTTCCCACAGCACCAGCACGATGGCCCCGAAGGCGGTGAAGGTGACGGTCCCGGTGAGGAGGGCCCGGGCCACCGCCCGCCGCAACCCCGCGTCCCGGGTGTCGGTGACGGCCTCGCCGAACTGCTCCTTCTCCCAGTCCTCCCGGGTAAAGCTCTGGACCGTGCGGATCTGGGTGAAGACCTGCTCGGCCCGGGAGACGGCATCGGCGAGCCGGTCCTGGATTCCGGTGGAGATCCGCCGAACCCGCCGGCCCAGTAGCCACCCCGCCAGCACCGTCGGGGGAACGGCGATGAGGGTCACCAGGGTGAGCCGGGGGTGGGTGATGGTCACCAGGATGAGTGCACCCACCAGGAAGGTGGCCTGACGAATGAGCTCCGGTACGCCGAAGCGGAGGATCCCCTGCACCAGTCCCGCGTCGGAGGCGGCCCGGGACGAGAGTTCCCCCACCCGCCTCTCCGAAAAGAAGGCGGGGGGCTGGCGAATGAGGGCGTCGAACAGGTCGCGCCGCAAGTCCGCGATGACCCGCTCCGACACCGAGGCGGTGAGGTAGCTCTGGCCGAAGTTCACCACCGCCTGCACCAGAAAGAGCCCCACCAGGAAGAGTGCCACCTGGTTCAGGAGCGCCTGGTCTCCGGCCAGGAAGGCGGCATCCAGGAGCTCGCGGATGACCAGGGGGAAGGCCAACCCGATGGCGGAACCCACCAGGATCAGGACCATGGCCCAGGCGAGGAGGGTCCGGTAGGGACGCAGCCGGGGGGTCAGCCGGGTGAGGAAGGCGTAGGGTCGGGTCTTGGCCATATGGAAGAACGATGTGGGCTATGGAGGCTCGCAGGGGTGGGAGTCCGTGACTCGGCGGAATCGCCACCGGGGGTAACATAGGGCGGGCTCCCCCTCCACTCCAGTAGGGTACCACCTCCGGACACGGGACCGTAGCTTGCCGGCATGACTTCGCCCCCCACTCCCAGGCAGATCGCCCTGGCATACGCCCAGGTTCTCCTGGCGGGAACCCTCTGGGGTACCTCCGGTCCGTTCTCCATCGCCCTGTTCCGGATGGGGATCCCCCCCACCAGCGTGGCGATCCTGCGGCCGGGAGCCGGAGTGCTCTTCCTGGCGCTCTTCGTCATCCTGGTCCGCAGGCGGCGCCGGGAGGCCGCTCGGCGAGTGGGGGTGGAGCTGCCCCCGGTGACCAGGAACCTGGCGGGCATGCTCCTGGTGGGCGGCCTCATCGTGGGGGTGTTCCAGTTGGCATACCAGATGTCCACCGAAGCGGTGGGGGTACCTGCCACGGTGGCGCTCCTCTACCTGGCTCCCGCCATCGTGGTGGGGGCGTCGGTCGTGGTCTTCCGGGAGCGCCTCACCGTTTGGAAGGGCCTCCTGGCCGCCGTCTCGATCCTGGGGGTCTGGCTCACCGTCTTCGGCACCCGGGGAGTCGACGTGGACCTCACCCCCGTGGGGATCGCCTGGGGGTGCGTATGCGGGCTCTCCTACGCCAGCTACACCATGTTCGGAAAGTGGTACGGAAAGACCCACGGCCCCCTGATCCCCCTCTTCTGGAGCACCCTGGGGGGAACGACCCTCCTGCTGGTGGCGTGGGGGGTCCGGGGCGAACCCGTCGTGCTCCCGCAGGGATGGCTGGCCTGGGGCACGGTTCTCCTCTACGGGCTCCTCACCATCGCGCTGGCAGCCCTGCTGCTCTTCAACGCCATGCGAACCCTGGAAGCGGGACGGGCGTCCATCGGAACCACCATCGAGCCGCTGGTGGCCAGCCTCCTGGCCTGGGCACTCCTGGACCAGGTCCTGACGCCGTGGGGAATGGCGGGGCTGGCGCTCCTGGTGGTGGGGGTGGCCGGGGCCTATGGGCTGCGGGTGCCCCACAGCCGCCGGCCCCAGGAGCCCGATCCCGCCCCCGAACGTCCGCTGGCGGGGTAGCGGTCTGCCACCTGGCAGGGTAGCGGCGTGCCAACTGGCAGGGTAGCGGTCCGCCCGTGGAGGAGCGCCCGCGTCGGTGCCCGGCTCAGCTCCGGGGCACGAAGATGACGGCCTCGGCGCCGCCTCCCTCCCGGTTGCCCACTCGCAGGTGCATGCCCCGTCCTTCCAGAATCCGCTGGGCGTAGGGAAGCCCCATTCCCACCGCGTCGGAATCGGTGGTCCAGAACGGATCGAAGGCCTTCTCCAGCGCCTCGGCGGAAAAGCCCGGACCACGGTCGATGATCCGTACCCGGATGCCCTCATCGGAGCCCTCCGTCTCCACCTCCACAGTCTTTCCGTCGCCGAATCGGCCTGCATTGGCCAGCAGAAGGAAGAGAGCGTCCTTGAAGGCCTCCGGGTGCACCGTCGCAGGCAGGCTCGACGCACTGAACCGGAGCTTGACGGGCACGTCCGTCTCCTGGATGTAGTCTCGAACCACGGCATGAACGAGATCGGGCAGGTTCTCCCGGCGAGGCTCCTCCTCGGGGGGCTCGCTGGCATAGAACTCCAGGTCTTCCAGGGCGTCCACCACGTCCCGGGCCACGGCGGGGAGCTGGCCGTCTCGACCCAGCGCCGTCCGGAGGGGCCGGATCGCCGCGCCCCGGAGGTATCGGACCAGCCCCCGAATGGCCCGGTCCGCGGGATCCTCCTCCGAATCTTCGCCCCGAGGACGCCATCCCTGGGCCAGAGCGCTGCGGATGCGCTGGAGCTCCGGCGGGTCGCCGGCAGCCTTCTCCGGCAGCTCCCCCCCCCGCTCCAGATCCCTGGCCAGGCGGTCCAGCGCACCCGCATGGGGATCTTCCGATCGCTTCAGCAAGAGAGCGGCGACGGCCACGGCCAGCACCGCCACCAGGATCCAGGCGACAATTTCCATACGTGGACTCCTGAACATTCGATGTATAGGGGCGAGCCCTCGTAGAGGCCTCGCTCGGACTCAGCGCCAGCCACGATCATGGTGGCCTGGACGCTCCGGGGCAATGCACGATCTCACGCGTGGGTCCTGGGCACGCCCCCGGGAGGGCGCCCGGCAACCCGGGGGCATGCGCCGGCTTGCCGCGGAGGGAGCCCCCCCATATGGTCCTCTACCACAGTGGGTGGCGCAGCTCCCGATTCCCGGACCCCGCCGTCCGGCGCACTCCGGCATCCGCCGGACGGTCCCCCTCCGCATTCCAGCTCTCTTATGTCCGATTCGCCCTCACATGACTCCGGCAGCGACACCGGCGCCGTGGGTCCGTCGGCGCTGCGGCGGCTCGAATCGCTGCTGCAGGAGAGTGCCGACCGGTCCAATCCGACGGCCGGGGAACTCCGTTCGCTCCTGGGTACCGTCGAGACGGTGGCGGTCATCGGCCTCTCCAGAGACCCACTCAAAGCGGCTCGGCGAGTCCCCTCGTACCTGGCCGCGAAGGGCTACCGCGTGATTCCGGTGAACCCCAACGCTGAGTCCATTCTGGGGCAACCGGCCCGAGACACCCTGGACGAGGTGACCGACGAAGTGGACCTGGTGCTCCTCTTCAGGCCGTCCGAGGAAGCCGGTGTCTTCGTGGAGGCGGCAGCGGCCCGTGACGAGCAACCGGCGATCTGGCTGCAGGAGGGAATCATGGCCCCGGAGGCCGTGGCGACGGCTCGTGCCGCCGGGCTCACGGTGATCCAGGACCTCTGCATCTTCAAGGTCCATCGCTCCCTGCCCCAGAACCAACCCCGGAGGCCGGCCACCCTGTCCGATCTGGCGGCGAAGGAGTGACCGCTACACCTCCCGGGCCACCGCTGCGGCGTGTCCCTTGGGCCGAACCCGACGCCAGGCCTTCTCCACCCGCCCCTCCTCGTCGATGAGGAAGGTGCTTCGCTCCACGCCCCAGAACTTGTTTCCGAACATGGACTTCTCCTTCCAGACCCCGTACGCCTCCGACACGGCGTGGTCTTCGTCAGCCAGGAGGGGGAAGTTCAGACCGTGCTTCTCCTTGAACTTGCGGTGCGACTCCACCGGATCCGGTGAGACTCCCAGGACGACCACTTCGTCGTCGTCCAGCTCGGGCACCAGGTCGCGGAACTCGCAGGCTTCGGTAGTGCAACCGGGGGTGTCATCCTTCGGGTAGAAGTAGAGGATGACCTTGCGACCCCGCAGGTCGCCCAGGGACACGGTGTCACCGTCGTCTGCGGAAAGCTCGAAGTCGGGGGCTGGATCGCCTTCGTTCAGCATGGGTCGGGCTGCGCTCCTGTGCTTGGTCTGGATGGGAATCATGGGGCACCGCGAACGGCATCCCGCAAGGCTGAAGCCCTACCCCGGAGGGGAAGCGGGAGTTCACTGGGAGGCACCGGCACCACTCTGACGACCTTCTACTCCTCGAGCATCCACCGGCAAAGGTCGTCGCCGTCGGACAGGCAGTGGGTGTGGACGAGCCGGCCGGGCTCCGCTCCGACCCTGGCCATCTCGGCCCGGGCCAGCCCGGTGACGATCCCGCACGCATCGCCTCCCGGATCTCCCCGGATCAGGAGGTCATCGATGCCCTCCAGGACAAGGGGTGACCCCGAGGGGTTCACCAGCTTGCGTCCCATCAGATAGCGGAGTCGCTGACCGATTCTTCGCCGGGCCAGGGCGTGGGCCAGTCGCCGGGGCAGAATGCGGCGCCAGCCCGGGCGAGTGGACCCGCCGTGGAGCTCACCCCCCACCGTGAGGAAGACCTCGTGGGAGTCCGGCCGGCGGATCACCAACCGGATGAGGTCCACCACCTCCTGGTCGCTGATCCGACGGCGGCGGCGCACGTCGTCCCGATACCTCCGGATCTGCGCCTCCACCGCCTCCGACAGACCCAGGCGGCGGGGCAACGTGACGCTCACGTTCTCGTCGTCCAGGATCTCGGCCGGCAGATCCTGGTTCTTCAGGGTCTGCAGGAGAGTGAGGGCCACTCGGGAGTGGACTCGCCTGCGCGCATCGGTGGGGGCTGGGTCGGTCGAACCGGAGTCGCTGGCAGACACTGAGCCGAGGGTCGAGGTTGCAGGTCATCATCGGTGCAGGATATCGTCACCGGGAAGGAGTAATGTCGATGCCCGGGCCCAGTTCGGCAACGATTGCCTGCCCACCGGGAACGCTTTTCGCCCACCGATGCGACCGAGACCTGCCCCGCTGATGCGACGATACCCCGCCTTCGATCCACCGGAATACCTGGACTGGTCTCCCGATCCAGAGATCATGGAAGCCTACGAGCGTACCCTCTCGTCGAAGCCCCATCGGGCCGAGGTGGTCGGCGCCCTTTCTGCCGATCGCCTGGTTGCGATCTACCGCGACCTCCTGCGTAGCCGGCTCCTGGACATCGGCCTCAAGCGGTGGGTTCGACAGGGAGTCATCTCCAAGGCCTGGCTGGGCACGGGGGAGGAGGCGGTAACGGTGGGCAACGTTCAGGCGCTGGATCGAAGCCGGGACGTGGTCTGCCCCATGATCCGCAACGCAGGTGCCTGCCACATGATGGGGATGTCCCTCACCGACCTCTTCCGCGGGTACCTGGCCACGCCGGACTCCCCGTCCGGTGGACGGGACCTGCACGTGGGAGATCCCTCCGCAGGGGTCATCCAGCCCATCAGTCACATGGGCGCCAACGTCCCGGTGATGGCAGGCATCGCCCTGGCCTTCCGCCAGCGAAAGGAGCCCGGCGTGGCCCTCACCTGGATCGGGGACGGCGCCACCAAGACCGGCGAGTGCCACGAGGGCCTGAATTTTGCCGCCGTACAGGATCTACCGGTGGTCTTCGTGCTCCAGGACAACCAGGTGGCCCTGGGCACCCGGGCTGACCAGCACGGCATCGGGGAGCTGGACCGATGGGGCGACATGTACGGGATCCCCACCTGGCTCACCGACGGAAATCATGTACTGGACGTCCTGGCGGCCACCCACCTGGCAGCCGAGCGCTGCAGGAGGGGAGCCGGACCGGGCCTCGTCGTGGCCCGGACCTTCCGGATGGGGGGACACGCCACCCACGACGAGAGGGAGGCCCGGCGCACCTTCCCCGAGGAGCTCTTCCGGCACTGGGGCCGGCGTGATCCGGTGGGCCTGTACGAGACCTGGCTCCTGCGTCGGGGCATCGACGAGGAGTGGCTGGCTGCCGTGGAGGAAGAGGTCACCGCCGAGGTGGAGGCTGCGGCAGACGAGGCAGCGGAGTCGGAAGAGCTGAAGGTGGATCCGACGAAGGCGCAGTACCCGGGGTACTCCCATGGTCCGGTAACGGAGCCCATCCGGAATCGTCCGATCCGACCAGCTCCCAGCCCTTGAAGCTCGAACGGAGTCCTGATATATTTGCTGCCGACAGCATGACTCTCGAGACGACTCCCCTCTCGGGAAGAGGAAGTTGCGATCAAGGGCGCATCGCCTTTTCGGCACGCGCCCTTTCGTGTCTCTCCCATTCGCCTGAGGCTCAACTCGCAACGAAGGGGTGAGCAGGCATATGTCCAGGAGCAGTTCAGCACCATCCGACGACCGACAGCAGCAGACGGCGCCCTCGCAAGAGGTTCCCCTCTCCGAGCTGAGTGACGAGGAGCTGGTCACCGCCCATCTGGGCGGCCGCCCTGGCGCGTTCCAGGAGCTCTTCGACCGATATCGGGACCGACTGGTCCACTTCATTACCCGGAAGACCGGCGACTCGGACCGGGCGCAGGACCTGGTCCAGGAGGCCTTCATCCGGGTCACGCGACACCTGCACCGGTTCGACACCAGCAAGAAGTTCTCGACCTGGGTCTACACCATCGCGTCGAACCTCTCGAAGAACGAGTTGCGGAACCGATCCCGAAGTCCGCTGGTGCTCTTCCAGAAGCTCACCAGCAACTGGGACGAGGACCATCGGCCCCTGCAGTTCGAAGATCTGGCCATGCGTCCGGACGACCTCTACCGGAAGCGTTTCCTGCGCCGTTTGGTTGAGGACACCGTGGAAGAGCTCCCGGAACACCACCGGCTGGTCTTCCGGCTCCGGGAGCTGGAGGGCAAGAGCTACGAGGAGATCGCTGAGATCACCGGTGTGAACCTCGGTACGGTCAAGAGCCGGCTCCACCGCGCCCGGAACTCCTTCGCGCAGCGGATCGAACATTCCCTGAACTGAGGCGGGGACGGCGGGGGCGTACCGTCCCTGGACTGGAACCCCGCTTCGGTCCACAGTAAGTTTCAGCGGCGGGCTCCGTTCGGAGTCCGCCGCTTCGTGTTTTGCCCCCCGGACGAGCCCCGGAGCCACATGTTCGACAACCTACGAGAAGCCTTTCGCGAGGCCGTGGAAAACTTCAGGACCGAGCTGAATCGAGACCAGGTCCCGGCGGCCGCCGATCGCCTGCTGAAGGCCATGGAGGGGGAGTTGGGACAGGCCCGGGCCGAGATGAAGCGCCTGGCCAACGAGGTGGAGGAGACCCGGAAGAAGGCCGCAGAAGAGGAGGAGGAGGCCCGCACCTGCCTGCGGCGTGAGGAGATGGCCCGGCGGATCGGGGACACCGAGACGGCCGACCTGGCTCACTCCTACGCTCAGCGGCACCTTCAACGCAAGGACGTGCTGGACCAGAAGGCACAGGTGCTCGAGCGGGAGCTGAAGGTTCAGCAGGGCGAGGTGGAGGAGATGACCGAGCGCCTCAAGGAGGCCCACCTCCAGCGGGATGCCCTGACGGCGTCGGCCGGAAGGACTTCGGCGCACCAGCGCCTGGGCGAGGCCGACGACCTCTTCCGGGAAATGGACCGGATGGCCGACCGGATCCAGGACCTGGAGGGCCGGGCCGACGCCGCCCGGGAACTGGGCGAGATGGACCTGGACGGCCAGGCCGGCACCTCCGCCCCGCCCTCGGACGAAGAGATGGAGGCCCGGCTGGAGGCGCTCAAACGACGAATGGGTAACAAGTGACTCCTTCCCCGCCATGGGCCGGGTCCCGGATTCGGGGTGGCAGAAGTCGGTCGCCTGCGGTAGGTTTTCTGGCCATGCGGGAGTGTTCGTCTACGAAGCCAACGACTCGAGCGGGTGCAGGCTGCCCCGTTCGACTCAGCAGATGACGAGTTGACTATGGAAAACTGGATCGGAGTCGGGGTCTGGATCGTCGTGGGAGCCCTGGTGGGCCTGGCCATGAAGATCCTCATCAAGCGGCCGGAAGAGCAGGCCGGACACACCCTGATCCTGGCACTCTTCGGTTCCTTCGGCGCCGTGGTGGGAGGCATGCTCGGCGTCGGGCTCCTCCACTTCGACGACCCGGCAGCCCTGAGCTTCGGGGGGATGGCCGGCGCCGTGGTCCTGGCAGCCATCATGACCTGGACCTACCGGTGGGGAATCCGGACCATGATCTGACGCATGGACCACCCAACGGACCTCATCCGAACCCGCCTGGAGGCCTTCCAGGACGAGCTCTTCGACTTCCTGCGCATTCCCTCGGTGAGCGCCCGATCCGAACACCGCGACGACACGCGGCGGGCGGGCCAGTGGGTGGTGGACCAGATGGCCCGGGCGGGGCTCGAGGCCGAGCTCGTCGGCACCGAAGGGCATCCCATCGCCCTGGGTGAATGGCGCGGAGCCGGAGACGACGCGCCCACCCTCCTCATCTACGGTCACTACGACGTTCAGCCCGTGGAGCCCCTGCACCTGTGGACCTCCCCTCCCTTTGAGCCGGAGGTCCGGGACGGACGCATCTACGCCCGGGGGACCTCCGACGACAAGGGACAGCTCTTCCTGCATCTCAAGGCTCTCGAGGTTCTCCTGGAGACCCGGGGTGAGTTGCCGGTGAACGTGGTGGTACTGGCAGAAGGAGAAGAGGAGGTGGGCTCTCCCAACCTCCTCCCCTTCGTCAAGGCGAATCGGGACCGTCTGGCCTGTGACGCGGTGCTCATCTCCGATTCGCAGATGTTCGCGCCGGGCCAGCCCTCCCTCCTCTTTTCCCTACGGGGGCTCAGCTACCTCGAGATCCGGATCCGGAGCGCGGGTTCGGATCTCCACTCGGGCAGCTACGGCGGGGCGGTCCCGAATCCTGCCCAGGTCCTCGCCTCCATCGTGGGCTCCCTCCACGACGACCGGGGTCGGGTGGCGGTGCAGGGCTTCTACGACGCCGTGGTGGAGTGGGACCGCGAGACCCGGGAAGAGATCCGGAGCCTGCCCTTCGACGAGGAGGCCTTCCGAACGGGGGTGGGCGCCCGGGCGCTGGGGGGCGAGGAGGGGTTCTCCACCCTGGAGCGCCTCTGGATCCGGCCCACCTGTGAGGTGAACGGGCTGCTCTCGGGCTACACCGGCGAGGGGGCCAAGACCGTGCTTCCGGCCGAAGCCATGGCGAAGGTGAGCTGCCGCCTGGTCCCGGACCAGGACCCGGACGAGGTGGCCCGCCTCCTCCGGGATCACGTGACCCGGGTCGCGCCGGACACGGTGGAGGTGGAGATCCGGGAGCTGCATCGGGGGCACCCCTGGCGGGGGCAACTCGACGGACCCTACTTCCAGGCCGCTCGGGAAGCTCTCCGCCAGGCCTTCGGAACGGACCCCGTCCTCACCGGCGAGGGAGGCTCCATCCCCATCGTCTCCGACTTCGAGCGCGTGCTGGGCGCGCCGGTGATTCTCCTGGGGTTTGCTCTACCCGGCTGCAACATGCACGCACCGGACGAGTGGTTTCCGGTGGAGCACGTGGAGCTGGGCATCGTCACCCTGGTGGATCTGTACCAGCGGCTGGGAGCCGGTGATCCCGGAGACGGCTGAGTCGATCTGGGGGCGGCTGAGGCGGCCCCGGCCGCTGGTTACGAGCCGGGCTCGGGCGGCCCCACCATCGCCGCCGCCCTCAGGAGGGCTCGGGCCTTGTTCAGCGTCTCCTCGTACTCCCGTTCCGGATCGGAATCGGCCACCACCCCCGCTCCGGCCTGCACGAAGGCTCGATCTCCGTGGACCAGCACGGTGCGGATGGCAATGGCGGTATCCATCGTCAGCCCGCCGTACCCCAGGTAGCCCACCGCCCCAGCGTACGGGCCCCGCCGCACCGGTTCCAGCTCCTCGATGATCTCCATGGCCCTGATCTTGGGGGCACCCGACACGGTGCCGGCCGGAAAGCAGGCCCGGAGCACGTCCATAGCCGTGAGGCCCGGCTTGAGCTCTCCCTCCACCTGCGAGCAGAGGTGCATGACGTGGGAGTAGCGCTCCACCACCATCAGCTCGGGAACGCGAACGGTGCCGTACCTCGAAACCCGACCCACGTCGTTGCGGCCCAGGTCCACCAGCATCCGGTGCTCGGCCAGCTCCTTCTCGTCCCGGGCCAGCTCCCCGGCCAGTGCGTCGTCCTCAGCCGGTGAGCTCCCTCGCCTGCGGGTGCCGGCGATGGGTCGCACGGTAATGGTCCCCTCTTCCACGCGGGTGAGAACCTCCGGAGAGGCGCCCACCAGGGTGACGCCGTCCATTTCCAGAAAGTACAGGTAGGGAGAGGGGTTCAGGGACCGCAGGGCGCGGTACAGGTCGAAGGCTCCGGCCTCGAGCTGCACGTCCAGCCTCTGGCTCAGTACCACCTGGAAGGCGTCACCGGCCCGGATGTACTCCCGGATTCGTTCCACCGCCGCCTCGAACTCACCCTTCTCCATGGTGCTCCGGATCTCCGGGTCTTCCCGGGGCTCGGCCGCCAGGGCCAGGGGCTCCGGTCCCGGCGTTTCGGACAGCCGCTCCACCGTCCGCCGGAGAAGCTGGCGGGTGGCCTCCCACCGTTTCCGGAGTTCGTCCCGATCCGGATCATCGGCCACCGGCACCGCCCGAATGGCCATCGCCCTGCCCAGCAGGTTGTCGATGGCCAGGACCACGTCGGTGAAGACCACCTGCGCGTCGGGCAGATCCAGGTCACGCTCGGCCTGCTCTGGAAGGTCCTCGATCCGGCGGACCACGTCGTAGCCGAAATATCCGACTGCCCCACCCCAGAACCGCGGAAGTCCGGTGACCTCCACTGGCCGCCTCTCCCTCAGCCGCGCGTCCAGGTCTGCAAGTGGGTCATCGGTCTCGATGTCCTGCCAGCCCTCCTCAGCCGACCACCACTGGGCCCCCTCTCCCCTGAGCCGCCAGGCACCGGACGGCTCGGTACCCAGAAAGGTGTACCGTGCCCACTTCTCTCCACCGATGACCGATTCCAGGAGAAAGCCGAAGGGGGGTCGCACCAGCTTGTGGTAGGCCGTGACCGCCGTCTCGGTGTCGAAGAGGAACTCGGTGCGAACCGGCACGACACCGCCCTGGCCGGCCAGCTCGCAGAAATCCTCGAACGAGGGAACAAGATCCATGGTTCACTGCCGATGGCGGTGGTGGGGCGCCCAGGACGTGGAAGAGACTCTTCGTCGGGGCCCGGGGAGTTGTGAGGCATGGAATGTCCCCGAGGGACGCATCCATGTCAACGTGGGACCGAGGCGGACCTTCCCCACATTCTCAGGGGCCCAG
>SKVI01000219.1 GCA_007129525.1 Gemmatimonadota bacterium
CGCCGATCTCGCCGATCATGACCACCGCCTCGGTATCCGGATCGTCGGAGAAGGCCTGGAGGGGGTCGATGAAGTTGGTGCCGATGATGGGATCGCCGCCGATTACCACGCAGGTGGTCTGGCCGATTCCGGCTTCGGTGAGCTGATTCACCGCCTCGTAGGTCAGCGTTCCGGAGCGCGAGACCACGCCCACCGGTCCCGGCGTCGTGATCTGGCCCGGAATGATCCCCACCTTGGCCACACCGGGGGTGATGGCCCCCGGGCAGTTGGGCCCCAGGAGGCGTGCGCCCCTGTCCTGGACGAAGGTGTAGGTCCGGGTCATGTCGATGACCGGAATGCCTTCGGTGATGGCCACGATGAACTCGATCCCGGCGTCGGCGGCCTCCATGACGGCACCGGACGCAAAGGCCGGTGGCACGTAGATCACCGAGGTGTTGGCCCCCTCCTTCTGGACGGCCTCCTCCACGGTGTTGAAGATGGGGACCGAGCCCCCGTCGTCGGTCTCGAAGGTCTGTCCCCCTTTGCCCGGGGTGACACCGGCCACCAGCTGGGTTCCGTAGGCGGCCATCTGCTTTGCGTGAAACGAGCCGTCGCGTCCGGTGATTCCCTGGACCACGAGGCGAGTCGAACGATCGATGAAGATCGACATGTGTCTATTCAGTCTCCCTGCCGTTGAGTCGTGTCAGGCCTGCGCTGCAAGCTCCACTGCCTTCTCCACCACCTCATCCATGGAGGTGAAGGCGGTGAACCCTGCATCATCCAGAATCTGTAGCGCCTCGGCCTCGTTGGTTCCCGTGAGTCGGATCACGATGGGAGGCTCGATGTCGATGCGCCGTGCGGCCTCCACGATTCCGTTGGCCACGTCGTCGCAGCGGGTGATCCCCCCGAAGATGTTGAAGAGGATGGCCTTCACATTCGGGTCGGCGGTGATGATCTCCAGCGCCGCCACCACCTTGTCGGGATTCGACGACCCTCCGATGTCCAGGAAGTTGGCGGGCTCGCCCCCGTAGTACTTCACCAGATCCATGGTGGCCATGGCCAGACCCGCGCCATTCACGCAGCATCCCACGTCGCCGTCGAGCTTGACGAAGGAGAGACCCGCCTCCCGCGCCTTGGTCTCCGATGCCGGCTCCGCATCGAGGTCCCGGAACTCCGCCACCTCGGGCAGACGGAAGAGGGCGCTCTCGTCGATGCTTACCTTGGCGTCGATGGCCTTCACCTCACCGCCGGGCGTCACGATGAGGGGGTTGATCTCGGCCAGCGAGCAGGCGTTGTCGGCGAAGGCCCGGTAGAGCTGGCCCATGATTCGGGTCGCCTGCTTCACCAGCTTGGGGTCTTCGTACAGGAAGGTAGCCAGGCCGTACGCCTGATGCGGGAGGAGCCCGTAGCGAGGATCGACCCGCAACTTGCGGATGGCCTCCGGGTTGGTGGCGGCCACCTCCTCGATGTCCACTCCGCCTTCCGGCGACACCATGAACATGGGCGCCTGGGTGGCCCGATCGATGAGGACGCCCACGTACGCCTCGGATTCGATGTCCTCCGCGGGCGTCACAAGGACCTTCTTGACCGTAAGATCCTTGATACTCATGCCCAGAATCCGGGAGGCGTGCTCCCGGGCCTCGGCGGCCGAGTCAGCCAGCTTGACCCCACCGGCCTTCCCCCGTCCGCCCGTGTGAACCTGGGCCTTGACCACCACGCTCCCTCCGTATCCGGCCGCGATCTTCTCTGCCTCGTCCGGTGTGGTGGCCACCTCTCCGGGGGGGACGGGGATGCCCGAGTCCCGGAACAGCTCCTTTGCCTGGTATTCGTGGATATCCATTCGGTCCCTTGTGCCCTTTGGTCTGTCTTGAAGCCGCCCTCACCGTCTCGGCGAGAGCCTGCTGAAGGTATGGAGGCGCCAGGTCCGGATCAAGCCGGTGGCGCCCGGCGGATTACGAGCAACGCCTTCTCATGTGTCCCCGGTCTGCCCCTGGAGGAGCGAGCGGAGCTCCTCGAGCTTCCGGCCGAATTCACCCCAGTTTCCGTCGCGCAGTGCGGCCTCGGCTTCGTCCAGAAGCCGGAGGGCCTCCTCGGCACCCCGGGCCTCCACCTCCCGGACCAACTCGTCCGGGATGGCTTCATCCGGGTCCAGGACGGGCTCGGGCTCCCCTTCCTCTCGAACGACCCCTTCCAGTCCCAGCGCCAGCCCGGCCACTGCCCCCTCCAGGCTTGGATCCATCACCACCCGGCGGCCGTCGCTCACCACGTAGCGCCGGATCTCGGGGATGGCGTCATAGTCGGCGGCCAGGAAGATGGGTTCCATGTAGACGAGGGTGTTGCCCACCGGCACCAGGTGGAGGTGGCCCGTCCAGACCTGGCTTCCCCCCTGGCGCCAGAGAGAGAACTGCTGCGAGATCTCCGGATCCTGTTCGATGAGGGCCTCGATCTGGCGAGGGCCCCGGACCTGGCTCTCCACCGGCACGTCCCACAGGAGAAGCTCGTTGCCCGCCTCCGGGTTCCAACGCCCGGCCAGGAAGGCCGCCAGGTTCTCCCTTCCCTGGGGCACGAACACGTTGGAGAGAACGAAGCTCTCCTCCTCCTCTCCGGGGAGGGTCTTGAAGGCGAACTCCGGACGATACGGCACGGGCTGGGTATCCACCGAGAGCTCGGTGGCCACGGCCCAGCGGTTCTGCTGTCCGTGGAAGACGGGAGGGGCTTCCTGGTGGTACTGCAGCAGGACCCGACTCTGCACGTCCAGGAGATGCCGGGAATACCGCAGGTGCCGAGCCAGCTCCCCGGGCATCTCGTCCATGTCGGAGAAGAGGCTGGGGAAGGCACCCCGATACGCCTGCAGGAGCGGGTCGTCGGGGTCGGCGACGTACATGCGCACCTCGCCCGTCACCGCGTCCACCGCCACCTTCACCGAGTTGCGCAGGTAGCGGGCGGCCCGCTGCTGGGCCACCTGGTGCACGGTGGAGAGCGGAAAGGACCGGCTCGCGGTGAACCCCTCCACGATCCAGACGATGCGACCCTCGGCGATCACCGGGAACGGATCCTCGGGAAGGAGGAGGAAGGGGGCCAGCGTCCGAACCCGCTCCCGGACCTCGCGGCGGAACACGAACCGGCTGTCCGGCTCCACCTCGGACGCAAACAGGAGGTTGGCGTCCTGGAAATTCCAGGCCAGCGCCAGGGTCCGCAGGATCGATCCCATGAGGATCCCCCGGGGGTAGTCCACGCCCGGCTCCCCCGGCGACCCGTCGGGCGCCAGGAAGCTCTCCTCGCTCCGGTTGATCACGGCGTAGAGCTGGGGGCGACTTCCCACGTAGACCTGGGGCCGCACCAGGTCCAGCTGCTGCGGAACGTCGGGCCCCGGCCTGAACTCCGGGGGGCTGGCCGTCAGGAACATGGGAAGCCGGCCGTCCGCGTCCTGCTCATGGACCTGGCCCGCCACGGCTCCCATCCCCGAGACGTAGCGTTCCCGGAGGTGCAGATTCTGCCAGTTGGGGTCCGGGATCCCGTTGGGGTTCACCTCCCGGACCGAAACCGCCACCGGCACCTCCCCGCCTCCTCCCGGATACCGGTTGAAGGTCACCCGGTTGAAGTTGTAGTACTCGAACCGGGCCTCGATCTGGCGGAAGGTGGACAGGAGCGTCCCCTCGGTCCAGACCGGGAGTCGATCCAGCCTCTGGGGCACCAACTCCCAGTCCTCCGCCGAGGGGGGCGAGTAATCCAGGCGCTCCCGACTCAGTCCGGCCAGCCCGAAGCCGTCCCGGGTGTACTCTACCGCGTGCTCGATGTAGGGCGTCTCCCGGGCCAGCTCGTTGGGCTCGACCTGGAAGCGCTGCACCAGCGCCGGTACCACCTGGGCGCCCACGATGCCCCCCAGGGCCAGAACCACCACCGAAAGGGCCACCGGGAGGAGCCGGTTTCGCATCACCCCCCAGGCGACCCCCACGGCCGAGGCCAGGGCCAGGACGGCCAGGAAGCGGTAGGCCGGCACCCGGGCGTGTTCGTCAGCGTACCCGAAGATCCCCTGGACGCCGGAGTTGCCGTCCTGCACCAGGCCGTAGGGAGCCAGGTGGAACCGGACCGCGAGAAAGACCAGGAAGAGCGCACCCAGAACCCCCAGATGCAGCCGGGGCAGGTCCTTGACCCGAACCTTGCCCCCTCCCCACTCGATGGCCCCGGTGGCTGAGTACCCGGCTGTCGCCAGCGCGGCCAGAAAGACCGTGACCACGAGCCCGAAGGTGAGCAGACCCTCCATGACCGGGAGGTGGAAGAGGTAGAAGCTGAGATCGCGGCCGAAGATGGGATCCAGCCGCCCCCATTCGGGAGCGTTCAGGAGAAGGAGTCCCCGGATCCCGGTCCCCTGTGGCACCGCCGCGGCGAACCAGAGCCCGATGAGCACGCAGATCCCCACCACCGACCAGCGCACGTAGCTGTCCGGGAGCTGCTCCTGGATTACCAGGTCGCCCACCCGCCGCCGAATCTGGATCCCGGCAAAGGTCCTCAGAACGATTCGGAGATTCCACCAGACCAGGAGCCCCACCAGGAGTCCGGCGCCCAGGCGGGCACCCCACTCCCACACGAGACGGGTCCGAAAGACATCACCGGCGCCCTCGGCCGAAAACCAGAGAGCGTCCACGTAGAGCGACACTCCCCATCGGGCCACCAGGAGGAGGAAGAGAAGCGACAGGAACGCCACCAGGGCGACCCGACCCTTCATCCCGCTGATCCAGCGCAGGGGGCCTGCTTCAGACATCCACTCCCTGCTCCCGGAGCCAGCCCTGCACTTCGTCCTGGATCTCCTTCAGCCGTTCCGGAGTCCGGGCCTCGAAGCGGGCCACCAGAACCGGCTGCGTGTTGGACGAACGGACCAGCCCCCAGCCGTCGCCGAAAAGGATCCGCGCCCCGTCCACCTGCACGACCTCGTAGTGCCGGGAGAAGTGCTCCACCGCATCGGCCACGATCTGGCGCTTGGACTCTTCGGTGACCTCGATTCGGATCTCGGGGGTGGACACGTAGTGGGGAAAGCGATCTACCTGGTCGGAGAGGGGGGCCTGGGCCCGGGTCACCAGCTCGGCCAGCCTGCAGGCGGCGTAGAGGGCGTCGTCGATGGCCAGGTACTCATCGCCCCCAAAGCAGATGTGCCCGGAGAGCTCCCCCGCCAGGGGGGCTCCCGTCTCCCGCATCTTCTCCTTCATCAGGGAGTGTCCGGTCATCCACATGAGGGTTTCGCCGCCGGCCTCCTCGTAGACCTCCGGCAGGACCTGCGAGCACTTTACGTCGAAGAGGAGCAGCTGTCCCGACCCCTTCCGGTCCAGGAGGTCGAGCCCGAAGAGGAGCAGGAGAAGGTCGCCCCGGATGATCCGGCCCTGGTCGTCCACGGCCCCGATCCGATCGGCGTCGCCGTCGAAGGCCACGCCGAAATCGGCCCGCTCTTCCCGAACCAGGCGGATGAGGTCCTCCAGGTTCTCGTCCACGGTGGGGTCGGGGTGGTGGTTGGGGAAGGTACCGTCGGATTCGCAGTACAGGGGAACGACCTCGACCCCCACCTCCTCCAGGAGGGACTGGGCCACCACCGCTCCGGTTCCGTTCCCGCAGTCCACCACCGCCTTCACCGGACCTTCCAGCTTGAACCGGGCGGCCACGTCGCTCACGTACGCCTCCAGCACCGGGTGCGCCTCCCGC
>SKVI01000114.1 GCA_007129525.1 Gemmatimonadota bacterium
CAGTTGGGCTTCCGGGAGGCCCGGGTGCAGGATGTACAGGTCCGGGCCGGTGAGGAGACCCAGGTCGACGTGACCCTGGAGACCCTGCCCATCGCTCTTACCGGCGTGGTGGTCTCGCCGGGACGGCGGGCCCAGCGGCAGACCGAGGCTCCGGCCACCGTGACCCGGATCGAGGCCGGCGAGCTGGAGGTGATGCCCGGCGGAAGCTTCGCCAACGCCCTGAAGGAGGTGAAGGGACTGGACTTCATCCAGGTGGGAGTGAGCGGCGTGGCGGTGAACGCCCGTGGGTTCAACTCCTCATTCAACAACCGGATGCTCATGATGGAGGACGGCCGCATTGCCGTGCTGCCGGAGAGCGGCCTGCCCCTGGGCCAGTTCACCCCCATTCCCCAGGTCGATCTGGCCGGTGTCGAGGTGCTGGTTGGCCCAGGCTCGGCTCTCTACGGTCCCGACGCCTCCAGCGGTGTCGTCAGCCTGGAGTCCAAGGACCCGCGGGAGTATCCGGGGACCACGGTGATGACCACCGGTGGGTCCCGGGGCTATCAGAACCTCCAGGCCCGCCATGCCGACGTGTCCGGAGACTGGGGTTACAAGGTCACCGCCGAGTATCACCGGGTGAACGACTTCGAGAACCGGCTGAACTACGGCACCGACGATGAGCCCATCTGGGAGGTAGGGACCGGCGGAAACTTCGATCTGAACGAGCCCAGCGGCGTGGACTGGGAGAACCGGGTGATGCGGGGTCAGGCATCCCTGGTCTACTACATGGACGACGACCGCCGCCTGGAGCTGGGTGCCGGAGCCAGTGAGAACAACGGGGTGGGCCAGACCAACGTGGGTCGAAACCAGTTCGACGGTTGGACCTACAACTACCAGCAGGCTCGATTCACCACACCGGACTGGTTCTTCAACGTGTACCGGGCCCAGTCCCAGTCCGGAGACTCGTACGCCATCAACCGCTTCACGGAGAACAAGGCGGCCAACCCCGGGATGGACGACGATGATGTCCGGCTCATGTCCGACTGGCCTTCGGACGGCCGGATCCTGGCCGCCGAGGTGCAGAACAACTTCAGCCTGGGGGCGCTCCTGGGGAGTGAGATCACCTGGGGGGCTCAGTTCCGCCGGGATGCGGTCTCCAGCGATCGCCAATGGCTTACCGATCGGCTCACCGGTGAGGACGTGATCATCAATCAGATCGGTGTCTACGGACAGGCGGAGGTGCCGCTGACGCCGGACCTGCGCCTGGTGCTGGCCACGCGGGTCGACGAGCACGACAACTACGACACCCAGATCAGCCCCAAGGCGGGAGTCGTGTGGTCGCCCTCGGCGGACCAGGCGGTGCGCTTCACCTACAACCGGGCCTTCAAGTCGCCCACCATTCTCCAGACCAACTTCTGGATCCCCGACTTCGTGCCGTTCGTGGGGGTCTTTCACAACACCGACGGCTTCGAGATCCGGAACCAGGCCGGGGAGGTCGTCCACGAGCTGGCCCCGCTGACGCCCGAGTCCAATGACACCTTCGAGCTGGGCTACCGGGGCGTGCTGGGTGACCGCTTCCTGGTGGACGTGGCCGGGTACTTCGGGTCGTACCAGGACTTCCTGAGTCCCCTCACCGTGTTCGCGAATCCGTTCGGCGCGACCATCTTCAGCGATGAGCCCACCACGGCCTTCTGGCCTGACGGCACCGAGGTCACCGGGGAGGAGGGAGGACCCCAGATTCCCCTCACCTACTGGAACCTGGGTGAGGCCGACGTGCGGGGACTGGACTTCGGCGCCACCTTCGTGGCGAGCCCGCGGGTGGATGTGAAGAGCACGTTCTCCTATGTCGGACTCTCCGGAGATGCCGCCGAGGCGGGCCCCGAAGCCGAGGCCACCGCCCTCAACTCGCCCAGCACCAAGTGGACGCTGGGGGCCGACGCGAGGGATTTCGGCAATCTCAGCGGGAGCGCCACCGTGCGTTACGTGAACGGGTACCGCTTCCACTCCGGAATCAACCAGGGACGGATCCCCACCCACACCGGACTCGACCTGTCGCTCCGGTATGACATTCCGAACACCGGAATTCAGGTCAACGCCACGGCCCAGAACCTCTTCGTCTGCGGTAGCGACGAGCCCGGCGGCGACCGGTCGTGCGGAATCGACCAGCGCCACATCCAGATGGTGAACATGCCCGCGGTGGGAAGCGTGTTCCTGCTGGGGCTCCGGTGGGACCTGTAGGATGAATGCCGCGCTGACCCTCCTCCTCCTGATGGGGGGAGGAGGGCTCGCCCCCTGGGGAAGCGATGACATGGTCGAACCTCCGGAACCGATGTCGGACCAGGTGATCCGGGACGTGTTCGAGTCGGAGCACGGAGCTCGGCCGTACCGACTGTACTTGCCGTCGAAGGCGACGGACCGGGAGAGGGCCGGTATGCCTCTGCTGGTGGTCCTCCACGGTTGCACCCAGGACGCCGAGGACGTGGCCCGGGGGACCCGCATGGACGAGCACGGGCGTGAGCGGGGGATGGCGGTGCTCTACCCCGAGCAGACCCCGGACGCCCACGCCACCCGCTGCTGGAACTGGTACGAGCCGGACCACCAGTCCGCCGGTGCTGGAGAGCCGGCCCTCCTGGCGGAAATGATCCAGGAGGTCACCGGGGCGTGGGGGCTGGACCCCCAGCGGGTCTACGTGGCCGGAATCTCCGCCGGCGGGGCCATGGCCGTGGTGCTGGCGGCGACCCATCCCGAGCTCATCCAGGGGGTGGCGAGCCACTCGGGGGTGGCCTACCGGGCCGCCGTGGGACTGGACGAGGCCACGCAGGTCCTGGCCGGGGGAAGGGCCGAGCCCGCACGAGACCTGGCGAAGGTCGCCGTGGCTGCCATGGGCGGCGAGGCCCGGCGCATTCCACTCCTGGTGATCCACGGTGCGGAGGACTCGGTGGTGGCCCTCCGCAACGCCCGCTGGCTGACGGAGCAGTGGGCGGGTCTGGCGAAGACCCTCACCGGGCGCGAGGTGCAGCGGGAGGAGGATCCGGCCCGGCCGCGGGTCGAGGGCGATGCCCGGGTCGAGGTGGTCCGAGATACCGATGGCCGGCTCTGGGTGGAGCTCTGGACCGTTGGGGCGCTGGGCCACGCCTGGTCGGGAGGGTCGGAGGAGGGCACCTTCACCCAGCCCGGTGGGCTGGACGCCAGTCGGCTCATGGTGGACTTCTTCCTGGACGAAGGCGGACAATGAGCGAGACCGACGAGAACGCCCGGACCGGGACGGCTCGAGGCGGAGTGGTGGAGGCCACCCTCGCCTTCCTCCGGAGCGAGGCCGGGAAGGAGGGCGAGGCCCGGGTCATGGAGCGCCTGTCGCCGGAGGTGGCGGAGGCCGTACGGGGGGTGGGACCGTCGGATGAGGTTCCCCTGGATCGGGTCTTCGAGTTGTGGCGGAGCGTGGATCAGGAGTTGGGGCCCCATGACCCGGACTGGATGGAGCGGGCCGGCGCCTTCTCCATCGAATCAGCGGGAATGCAGCACTACGGCGGGATCGTGGGGAAGCCGTCGCCGCAGGAGTTCCTGACCCAGCGGATCTCCCTCTTCCGCCTCTTCTACCGCTCCGGGCGCATGGAGGTGGTCTGGACCGAGGCGGGGAGCGCGCTCCTTCGCCTGGTGGACTTCGGACCCTCGGATCCCCTGTTCTGCCGGCGTCAGACCGGGGGGCTGCGCCGCGCCCTGGGGCTGGCCCGGGGCGGTGAGCCCCGGGTCCGACACGTGCGCTGCGTGCACGAGGGCGACGCCTTCTGCGAGTGGGCTCTCGGCTGGGAAGGCTGAGGTGCGGGCGAGTCGGACCGGGGGCGGTGGGGAACCTCGCACCCCACTCGGGACAATAATGTCCGATTGCTGCGGGGTCCGCGCCTGCAGGCGTCATGGCCGTCCCGCTCCTTGTCCACTCCGATGGCAGGAGGCCAGACATCCCATGCGTCGTTTCTCATCCTGCTGACCTGACCGAGCCCGGACAGTCGAGGGCCGTGGCCTGTCCGCTTTTCGTTGTTGGTCTGCTTGCCCTGCCGGTCCTCGGAGGCGCAGCGTCCCCGTCGGAAGTTCACGCGCCCGGGCCCGGGATGGTCGCGGTGTGCGACACCGAGGGGCCGGAAGCGGTACGTCGGGCCGCGGCCGCCGCCGAGGCCGGCGAGCTGGACCGGGCCGACGAGCTTCTCACCGAAACCCTTCGCCGGTGCCCCCGCCACCCGGAGTTGCTGGCCGAGTTGGCGGGACTCCGGTTCCGGCAGGGCCGCATGGACGAGGCCGAGACGCTGGTCCGCCGCCTGGTGGATGTGGACCCGAAGTCCCGGTACGGTTGGCAGTTCCTGGGAACCCTGCGGTACCTGGCCGACGACCGTATGGGGGCGCTCAGGGCGTGGACTCGAAGTGGCTCGCCGGTGGTTCGCTCGGTGGACGTGCCGGTGCGCGGACCCACCGGTCCGCGGGACGACGGGCAGGCGATGAGGGCCGTCCGTGCGACCGGGATCGAGCCAGGCGACTCGTTGGGGCCGGACAATCTGGTACATGGCACCCGCCGGCTGGCATCACTACCGGCGGCGTCCCGGGTTCGCCTCGGGTACGCCATGCTCCCCGAAGGCGAGGCCAGGGTGGAGGGCGCCCTGGTCCTCATTCCCCGCCTGCCCGTCTCTCGGCTGGAGCTGGCGGAGCACGCCGTGCGGGCCGCCACCGGCAGCGTCGACGTGGCCTTCGGTGACCTGGCGGGGCGCCTCGAACGCTGGGAGGTCTCGGGGAGAAGGGAAGGGACCCTCCGACGGGGCACGCTGGGCCTGGACCACCTGGCGCCGCTGGGGGAAGGGGTGTGGCGCTGGACGGCGGAACACCGGTCGGGGTGGTACGAGGGACAGCTCATCGAAAGAAATCGCGTCGAATGGGGACACGCCCACTGGCTCACGGCACGGTTCTGGGGCACGGCCCGAGGCGGCTTCGAGCGCCGCCGCAGCCGGGGGGGCCACCTGGGGGGTGGGGTGGGTGCCATGCTCCTGCCGCTGGACGGATGGGGATCCCTGGAGCTGAACGCCGACGGCTGGGTCCGGGTGGTGAGGCCCGGTGGTGGCGAGCCGCTGCCTGTGGAATCAGTGCGCTTCGGCCGCCTGGAGGTGGATGCCTTCCTCCATCCCGCCGGCGTGGAGGGTGCCGGACCCCTTCCCCGCCTACAGGCCCGGCTCGGCGTCATCGCCCTTACCGGGACGGCTCCTCCGGACCTGGTGCCCCGGATGGGTCGAAGTGGGGACGTCCGAGTGCCCATGCGGGCGGTGTCGGACCTGGATGGCGACGGGGTCGTGCGGTCTCCGTTCCCGGGTCGGAGCTGGGTTCATGGCGGAGTGGAGGCGGGGCGCCGGGTGGCGTCGGTGGGTCCCGTGGAGGTGGGGGTGGCGGTCTTCGGCGACGGGGTTCGGGTGCTGCAGCGAAATGCAGGGGATCCGGATGACGCGGGGCGCCGCGGTGCCCTCCACCTGGGGGCCGGGCTCCGCGCCCGACTCCCAGGGGTCGATGGGAGGCTGCGCCTGGACTGGGCCATCGACCCGTCGGACGGCAGCTCCGGTGTCTCCGGCGCGTGGCTTCCGGGGAGGTTCCCGCCTCGGTGACGCCCTGGGGCGGGCGCACGCCAGGTTATGTGCCCGCTCCGCTACCCAAAGG
>SKVI01000391.1 GCA_007129525.1 Gemmatimonadota bacterium
ACGGTCAAGAACATCACCGATTTCGGTGCCTTCATCGACCTGGGCGGGCTGGACGGCCTGCTCCACATCACCGACATGTCGTGGGGCCGGGTGGGCCACCCGTCCGAGGTGGTGGACATCGCCGAGGCCCTGGACGTGAAGGTGCTGGACATCGACTGGGACCGGGAGCGGATCTCCCTGGGTCTCAAGCAGCTCCTGCCCTACCCCTGGACCGACATCGACAAGAAGTATCCGGTGGGTGCCCGTGTCAAAGGAAAGGTGGTCTCCATTACCAACTACGGGGCCTTTGTGGAGCTGGAGAAGGGCGTCGAGGGGCTGGTTCACATCTCCGAGATGTCCTGGACTCGCAACATCCGCCACCCCTCGAAGCTGGTCTCCATCGGTGACGAGATCGAGGCCGTGGTCCTGAACGTGGATCCGGAAGAGGAGAAGATTTCACTGGGGATGAAGCAGATCGAGGAGGATCCCTGGCTCTCGCTCCCCATGAAGTACCCCTCCGGCACCCGGATCACAGGTACGATCCGGAACCTCACCTCGTTCGGCGCCTTCGTCGAGATCGAGCCGGGCATCGACGGGCTGGTCCACGTTTCGGACATGAGCTGGACCCGCCGGGTGGAGCATCCCTCGGAGGTCGTCCAGAAGGGCCAGGACCTGGAAGTCCTGATCCTGGACATCGATGCCGAGACCAAGCGGATCTCCCTGGGCATGAAGCAGCTCGAGGACGACCCGTGGCCCGGAATTGCCCAGCGGTTCGCCCCGGGCGTGGAGTGGGAAGGGAAGGTGGCTCGGGTTCAGGACAAGGGAATCGTGGTGGACCTGGGCGACGACATCGAGGGCTTCGTGCCGGCGTCGCACTGCGCCGTTGAGAACGTGGATCGCCTGGACGAGTACTACGAGGAAGGCGATCCGGTGGACCTCCGGGTGTTGGAGTCGGATGCGGCGAATCGCAGGATCGTCCTGGAGGTGATCACCGCCCCGGAGCGGAAGGCCGACCAGGAGGAGGAAGCCGAGGAGGCGGCCGAAGCCGAGGCGGAGGAAGCAGCTGAAGCCGAGACCGAAGTCGAAGGCGAAGCGGAGGCCGAAGTCGAAGCCGAGGAGCAGGCCGAAGCCGAGTCCGAGGAAATGGCCGAAGCGGAGGTTGACGCCGAGGACGAAGCCGGGACCGAAGTGGAGGCCGAAGCGGTACAAGTGGAGGAAGAGGAGGCGGCCAAAGTGGAAGCCGAGGCTGACGCCGACGAGACCGAGGACGCCCCGGAGAAAGCTGAGGACGCTCCGGAGACGGAAGCCGAGGCGGAGGCCGCTCCCGAAGCCGAACCCACAGACGAAGCCGAGGACGACGACGAGGACGCCCCCCGGGCCGAAGCCGAAGCCGAGGAGGAGGCCGAGGAGGAGGAGGCCGCCACGAAGGCCCGCAAGGCCGAAGGGGAGGAGACCTGAGTCCGTCGATCAGACCGCCATGGGAGGATCACCCACAGTGACGACGGATTCCGCTGATTCCAGACGAGGCCGTCCCATCGGAGCACCGATGGGGCGGCTTCGTGGCGTCGTGCCGACGCTGGCCCTCCTGGGGCTCATTCTGGCCGGCTGTCGGTTGGGCGAGGGCCCGCCCCCCGGTGAGCCCACTCCCCCGGAGGCGGCCACGCTGGAAGGGCCGGCGCTGGCCGAGGGTCCCACCGACGAGGACGACGCCCGGATGAGCGCCGCGGCCCGCCTCGTGGCCGAGGCCCGGGCCGCCCTGGAGGCAGGCAATCCCGCCGAGGCCCTGGATCGGGTGGGCGAGGTGGAGGCCGAGTACGCGGCCGTCCCCGGCACCCTGGAGGCCCGCTGGCTCGAGGCCCGGGCCCATCGTGATCTGGAGGCATGGGAGGAGGCCGACGCGGCGATCGACCGGTTCCTGGCCCGGGGGCCGGCCACCACCGAGGAGCGCTCCCAGGGGCTCTTCCTGCGAGCGGAGGTCCGGATTGCCGGCGAAATGGACGGGGGCGTGGAAGCCCTCTTCCAGGTGCCGGACGATGCCCCTGAATCGATCCTGGAGCCCGCCGAGGCGCTGGCGATGGAGACGGCCGGGGCCATGTCGCTCCGGGTCCTGCGGGATCTCCTGGACGAGGCGCCCCGCCACCCCCGACTCTATCCGGCGTTCCAGGTGGAGTTGGCCACCCGGCGGGCTCTCATGGGTGACATGCAGCGGAGCCGTGAGCTGGCCGCCGAGGCGCTGGAGCTGAGTCCGGGTTCCGAGGTGTCCGAGCGAGCCCGGAACCTGGCCGAGGGCCGGGTGGATGCGCTGGACCTGGAGATGGTCTCCCTGGGAGCGCTCCTCTCGGAAGGCGGCCCGCCCTCCCTCCGGAATCTATCGCAGGAGATCCGGGACGGGATCGAGGTGGCGCTGGCGCAGGCCGAGGGGGAGGGACTGCCGGTGCGCTTCCAGGTCGTCGATGACGGGGCCTCGCCCACGGAGGTGGCACGACTCGTTCGCCAGCTTGAGGACGAGGGGACCGCGGCCATGTTGGGCCCCCTGGACGAGCGGGGACTGCAGGCGGCGGCCGACGCCCGGCAGGGAGCCGTTCCCCTGATCTCGCCCACCGCCAGGACCCTTCCCTCCGGCCACGCCCATGTCTTCTCCCTCACCGGGGTGGATCCGGCGGCGGCCCGGGCCCTGGCCGGTCTGGCCCGTGACGCCGGCGTGGGCGAGGTGGTCATCGTCCACCCCCGCAGCCCGGAGATGGAAGAGGAGGCGGGCTATTTCCGCGACGCCTTCCGGGAGCTGGGCGGAGTGGTGCGCCGGACGCTGGTCTACCCGCCGGGTACGACCAACTTTGCCGAGCCCTTCGAGGAAGTCGTACGACTGGCGCCCCAGGGCCTGGTCCTGCTCCTGCCACAGGACCAGGTGGAGATGGTGGCCCCCCAGGTGGCCTACTTCGGGGTAGACGACCTGGAGATCACCATCCTGGGCAACGACATCTGGAGCACCCCCGCGGTGCTGGAGGCGGTAAACCCCAGGCATACGGACGGCGTGCTCACCATCTCGTCCGGCGACGGCACCGGAGGTTTCGGACCGGGCTGGGACAGCTTCGTGGAGCACTACGAGGAGCATTTCCAGCGGACGCTTCGCAGCCCGCTGGCGGCCCTCGGATACGACGCCGCCCGCCTCCTGATGCACGCCTCCCGGGAGGGTGGCGGATCGCCGGAGGCCACTGCCGAGGCGCTGGATCGGATCCGGGACTTTCCGGGGGCCACCGGCCTCATCTCGGTGGTGGACGGCCGAATCCAGCGCAGCTACACGCCGGTTCTCCTCCAGCATCGGCAGCTCATCCCGTTCCGTCGCTGAAGTGCCAGTCGGCCCCCCGTCCCGTCTTCGTTCAATCGAACCGTAATCAGGAGCCCATCGTCCGATGAGCATGAGAGCCCGTCTGGAGGAGCTGGAGCGACTCAGGGAGGAAGCGTTGAAGGGAGGGGGCGAGCGCCGCCTCCAGGCCCAGCACGACCGGGGCAAGCTGTCCGCCCGGGAACGGCTGGACCTGCTCCTGGACGAGGACTCGTTCGTGGAGCTGGACCGCTTCGTGACCCACCGCTCCACCGACTTCGGACTGGACGAGCAGAAGATCCTGGGCGACGGCGTCGTGACGGGCTACGGGACGATTCACGGCCGGTTGGTCTACGTCTTCAGCCAGGATTTCACCGTTTTCGGCGGCTCCCTCTCGGGAGCCCACGCCGAGAAGATCGTGAAGCTGCAGGAGCTGGCGGTAAAGAACGGCGCTCCCCTCATCGGGTTGAACGACTCGGGCGGGGCCCGGATCCAGGAGGGCGTGGTCTCGCTGGGCGGCTACGCCGACATCTTCCTGCGCAACACCCTGGCCTCGGGGGTGGTGCCCCAGATCTCGGTGGTCCTGGGGCCGTGCGCCGGCGGCGCCGTCTATTCGCCGGCCATCACCGACTTCGTGTACATGGTCCGGGGCACGAGCTACATGTTCGTCACCGGCCCAAACGTGGTGAAGACGGTGACCCACGAGGACATCGACATGGAGGGGCTCGGGGGAGCCGATGTGCACGCATCCAAGTCGGGGGTGGCCCACTTTGCCCACGACTCCGAGCCCGAGAGCCTGGAGGCGGTGCGGGAACTCTTCCGCTTCATTCCCCAGAACAACACCGAGCGGCCTCCCGAAGGATCGGGCGAGCCACCGGCGGAGGACGCGGCCGAAGAGCTCCTGGAACTGGTGCCCGAAAACCCCAACAAGCCGTACGACGTGACCGAGGTCATTGGGCGGGTGGTGGACGGCGGGCGCTTCTACCAGGTGCACGAGAACTTTGCCGGGAACCTGGTGGTGGGGTTCGCCCACCTGGGCGGACACGCCGTGGGGGTGGTGGCCAACCAGCCCATGGTGCTGGCCGGGGTCCTGGACATCGACGCCTCGGTGAAGGGGGCCCGGTTTGTGCGCTTCTGCGACGCCTTCAACATTCCCCTGGTGGTGTTCGAGGACGTGCCGGGCTTTCTGCCCGGGGTGGGCCAGGAGCACGGAGGGATCATCCGCGAGGGGGCCAAACTGCTCTATGCGTTCAGCGAAGCCACGGTCCCCAAGCTCACGGTGATCACCCGGAAGGCCTACGGCGGCGCCTACGACGTCATGAACTCGAAGCACATTCGCGGCGACCTGAACCTGGCCTGGCCCATCGCCGAGATCGCGGTGATGGGGCCCAAGGGCGCCGTGGAGATCCTCTTCCGCAAGGAGATCGCCGAAGCCGACGACCCGGAGGCCGCCACCGAGGAGCGGATCGAGGAGTACCGGGAGATGTTCGCCCATCCGTACATTGCCGCCTCCCGAGGCTACCTGGATGACGTGATCGACCCGCGGGAGACCCGGGAGCGGCTCATCTCGGGGTTGGACATGCTCCAGAACAAGCGGGATTCGAACCCACCCTCGAAGCACGGCAACATCCCGCTCTGAGGGGAGGACGCCGTGGAGGGAACTTCCCCTCCCGGTTCAGGGCATCATTACACATGCGCCACTGTGTGTTCTGCAACGAGGCCCTGGGAGAAGGGATCCCCGAAGCGCCCGCTCCCGGACGTCGCCACGCCTACGACCCCCACCTGGGCCGGCTCTGGGAGATCTGTTCCCGGTGCCGGCGCTGGAGCCCCGTGCCCATGGCCCTCCGCTGGGAGACGCTGGAGGGGTGGGAGGCCGCCGTCCGGGATCGCGGCCGGACTCTCCTGGAGACCGAGCACCTGGCGTTGTTGCGGGTGGACGACGGAGAGGTGGTCCGGGTGGGCACGCCCCCGCTTCCCGAGTGGGGTGGCTGGCGCTACGGGGACCGCCTGCCGGATCCCGTCCGCCTTCGCCGCGGTTTCTTCGCCCGCCTCCTGGGGAGCCTTCCCACACCCCCGCTGGAGGGCTACGACCCGTACGGGCTGAGCGGACCCATGGGTGGGGTCAGCGGATCCGGGGGACCCTCGCAGTGGTTGGGCTCCCCGTTCCTGGAGCGGGCCACGACGCTGACCCTGGCCTTCGGCTCCATCCCCTTCGCCCCCGAGTGCCCATCGTGCGGGGTGCCCCTCCCGCTGAATCCCTGGGAGTTCCAGGACGTGACCTTCCGCCAGTCTCGGGAGGTGGCCGAGGGCGATCCTTCAGCCACGGGGGTCGAGGTCCGCTGCGCCCATTGC
>SKVI01000347.1 GCA_007129525.1 Gemmatimonadota bacterium
ATCAGGTAGTCGGCATCCTGCATGAAGCCCAGGTCGTTGACCTCGAAGCCCGGAGTACGGAAGTGGGTGAAGGAGGCGAAGCGCCAGGGGCCGCCGCCCACCTTCCAGAGCTCCAGGGCTCCCGACGCACCCGTGAGGGAGGTGGCTTCGGGGTCCAGCTCCACGTGGTCGGCGTCGGGGCGCTGGTAGTAGCGGGCCGGGGAGTGCTGGGTCCGGAGGAGGGCGTCTTCCGAACCCTGCACCCGGGAGCCCAGGAGGAATCCCTTCACCTCCATGGTGCCTTCCCGAAAGCGGTGGCGGAAGTCCAGCCCGCCGGTGTAGGCTGCCCGGTGCAGCAGCAGCTCGTCGGCACCGGATCCGTCCCGAAGGGTGGCGGTGGCGATGCCGCCGATGGAGGTCTCTCCTCCTCGAAAGTCCCGCTGGAGTCGACCGACGGAGTAGTTGGTCGTGGGCTCCACCTCGACGCTGATCCGCTCACCGTCCACCACGGCGCGGGCCTCCTCCGATCCGGTGAGGGCGCTGAGCACTCCCACGGACCACCCCTCCGAGGTACGGCCCGAGAGCTTACCGGCCGAGAGGATGCGGGTCCGGGAGGGCGCGTCCACCCATTGCGCGTTGGACGGCGTCCTCCCCTGGGGTGCACGCCCGATGCGCCGCGAGTAGAAGAGCCGGGGGTTGGATCCGGCACCGTCACCCAGCCCGATCCCGAAGTTGAATATGGAGGCACCCTCCTGAAAGAAGGGCCGCTGTTCGGGAAAGAAGGTCTCGAAGGCGGTGAGGTTCACCTGGGCCGGGTCGGCCTCCACCTGTCCGAAGTCCGGGTTCACCGTCAGGTCCAGGGTCAGGTCGCTGGTGACCCCCATGCGCAGGTCGGCTCCCAGTCGCGCCGCGCCGTCGGTGGCGCTCCAGAACGGGTCGGCGGCGTCGCCGGGGCTCCGGGCCAGCTCTCCTGCCGAGTAGGGGAGGATTTCGATCCGGGTGCCGGCCTCCAGGTCCCGGATCCCGTGGAGGATGCCGGACCGGGAGACGATGGCCTGGTCGGTCGGACTTAGGGGGGCCCAGACCGAGAGCTCGGGGTGTCGGGCAATATCGCGAGCGAAGTTGATCCCCCAGGTCTGCACCGGTGCGCCGGAGTAGCGGAGCTGGGAGAGGGGGATCCGGAACTCGGCGGTCCACCCCAGGGAGTCGATCTGGGTGGCCACGTCCCACACCGCCTCCCAGCCCGAGTCTTCCCGATAGTCGTCGTAGCGATACAGGTCCAGCTTGACCCCCGCCGGGTTCACGGCGAAGTGGAAGGCCGTGCGTCGGTCCAGGTGCGAGTCCACTATGACGTGGACCATGTCGGAGTTCTGGGTCTGACCGCGCCGAGCCAGAGGTGCGTCGATGGAGTCGGGCGACCGGTCGAAGGCACGGATGCCCACGTAGAGCGCGTCGTCGTCGTACAGGACCCGCGCCTCGGTCCGCTCACTGGCAGGCTCGCCTTCGCGGGGCTCCACCTGCACGAAACCGGTGGCCCGCGGAGCCGAGTCCCAGACCGGATCCGAGAGGTCGCCGTCAATGACGGGTGCGCGTCCCTGGATCCGGACCGCCTCCAGGGAGGGGCCGGCCTGGACGTGGGCGTCAACGGTGTCGGGCTGCTCCTGGCCGGCTGCTGCCGTGGCTCCAAGCCCTGCCAGGGGCGCCGTCATCCACAGGAGGGCCAGCATCGCCGGCAGCGCGGCACGGCGGATCGGTGCAGGCACTCTGTCAGAGGTGTTGGGTGGGCTCATGGTATGGGGTCTCCCGTCCTGCAGGCGGAAGCGGGGGTTCCACCGCCGCCCATAGTCGTGTTGTATTGTCGAGGAGTGACGTGTAGCCGTCGCTGGCTTCATCCGGCCCTACGAGACACCGGGCGAGCCGGTTTCAGAACCGGGCCGCCGGCGGGACATTCCGACTCTTTCAGGAGGAGAGACGCTCAGATGAGCCCCAGACAGACCGGTGGTGTGACCCAGGACGCTCCGGTGGCGGGACCTTCCTTCTATCGAGCCCACGGGCTGGGCAACGACTACCTGGTCTTCGAGGGCCGGGACGGAGAAGGAGCCCACGGGTGGCCGGTGCGCCCGGAGGCGATCCGGGCCGTCTGCCACCGGCTCACCGGAGTGGGATCAGACGGCATCGTGGTCCTCATGGACGCCGAACCGGCCCCGGACGCGCCCTTCCCGCTCCGGATGTTCAACCCCGACGGCTCGGAGTTTGAACGGAGTGGAAACGGGCTCCGGATCCTGGCGGCATATCTGCATCGGTCCGGACGGGTGGGACAGGCTCCCTTCCAGGTGCGCAGCGGGGGGAGCCTGATCCGGATGCAGGTACACGACGTGACTCCGGAGGGCCGCTTCGACATCTCGGTGGAGATGGGCCGAGCGCGAACCTCACCGGACTCGGTGGGTCTCGAGGCGAACGCCGCCGAGGCCGACGCACTCCCGGCCATGGAGCACCCCGAGCTCGGGACGGTGGCCTTCCAGCCCGTCTCGGTGGGAAACCCCCACGCCGTGGTGTTCGGAAGGGACCTTTCCACAGAGACGTTGCATTCCCTGGGCCCCTTCCTTTCGGCACATCCCGCCTTCGCCCGGGGAACCAACGTCCAGTTGGCCCGGGTTGCAGGACCGGGACGTGTGGAGATCGCCATCTGGGAGCGGGGCGTGGGGCCCACCACGGCCTCGGGGACCAGCTCATGCGCGGCGGCGGTGGCCGCGGTTCACCAGGGTCGGCTGGATCCGGGCCCCATCCAGGTGGTCATGGAAGGAGGAACGTTGCAGGTGACGGTCTCCGCATCGCTGGAGGTGGTCCTGCGGGGACCGGTCCAGGAGGTGGCCCGGGGCGAGCTCCTGTCAGGGTTCGTGAAGACGCTCGGCTGACGCCCGGGCCGGTTCGTGTCCCCGGACCCTTCGAGCTATGTCCGGACCCGAGCCAGGAGGACGATGGCGCCCAGGAGGAAGAGGGCGTTCGGAAGCCAGGCGGCCGCCACCGCCGGCAGGGTGCCGGCGTACCCCATGGCCCCGGAGACCCTGAAGAGCATCATGTACAGGATGGTGGTCGCCAGCGAGATCCCGATCCCGTAGGCGGTGCCTCCCCGTCGGCTCGAGGTGGCCAGGGGGGCCCCGAAGAGGATGATGATGAAGGTGGCGATGGGGATGGCGAACTGCTGCTCGCGTTTGGTGAGAACCCGGTTCGGGTCCCCGCCGGAGCGGAGGATCCGGTCCGCCAGGGTCCCCAGCTCGGCGTACGTCATCTCGTCCTCGTCGCGGACCGTGTCCAGGAGATCGGTGGGGGCCTCGGCCAGGGTCTCGGGGGTGTACTCGTCGAAGGAGGACGCTTGCTCCCGCCCGTCGGGATACACCTCGCGCAACCACCCGTCCCGGAAGATCCAGCCCTCCTCCTCGTCCCAGACCGCCTCGTTGGCCAGGATGTGCCGGGTGGGGTCGTCGGCGTTGCGGGAGATCCGCTGGAGGGTCACCCCCTGCATCCGGCCGTCGGAGGTGGTGAGCCGTCGGGCCGACAGCGACTCTCCGGCATCGGTGATGTAGACGAAGTTGGCCCGCCACTCCTGGCGCCTTTCCCGCTCGCCCAGCGCTTCGGCCGCGGCCTGGTTCGATCGGGGCACCACCTGCGAGAGGGCCACTCCGATTCCGGTGAGGAAGAAGCCCGCCACCACCATGGGAAGGATCAGCCGATAGAAGGACACCCCTCCCGCCTTGGCCGCCATGACCTCCCGGTGGATGGTCATGGGGTAGATGGTGAAGACCGATGCCAGGAGCGCCGCCACCGGAAAGGCCCAGAGGAAGAATCGGGGGAAGAGGTAGACGTACCCCATGCCCACCTCGGAAAGGGTGAGTCCCCGGTCCAGGTACCGGTCCAGGTTGTCGGTGGCGTCCACCAGGATGAAGAGGAGGGGCGCCCCCACCACGAAAACCACGAAGAGCTTCAGGAAGGTGAAGGTGACCAGCCGGTCCAGGATCCTCATCGGGCCGGCTCCTCGGTCATCACGCCGGAGGGCGAGCGTTCCGGAGCGCTGGAGCGCTTCAAGAGCCTCCCCAGCCGGTAGCGGATCTCATCCCAATGGCTCCCCCGGGATGTGGCCATCTCCTTGCCCATCTGCGAGGTCAGGTACAGACCCGGGATCAGGAAGATGATGTTCGGTGCCCACATGGCGATCCAGGGGTGGAGCTGTCCCCGGTCGGCGAAGCGCTCACCCACGATGAGACCGATCCAGTAGAGCAGGAAGATCCCCAGGGAGAGGGCGATGACCATGCCCACCCCGCCCTGCGGATAGCGGATGGCCATGGGGACCCCCAGGAGCACGAAGATGAGGCAGGCGAAGGCGATGGCGTGCTTCTTGTAAATCTCCACCTGGTACTGGTACACGTTCAGGTACTGGGTACGCCACCGGTGGAAGGTCACCCTCATCTCGCTCATGAGATTCTCCAGCACCGGGTCGTCCATCATGCCGGCGAGATCAGCTCCCGGAGTCCGCTGGTCGTCGTCGGGACCCACCCGGAGTGCCTCCTCCAGGGCGCTCATGGAGGCCACCTTCATGTCGTCGGCCACGTTGTGTACGTCCTGGAGGTTCTCTTCCACCCGGTCCCGGAGCATGGGGATCGTCATCTCACGGTTGCTCCTGGAGCCCCCGCCCACCCGACGCTCCATCTCGGCGCCCACGCCCCGAAAGGGGATGATCTGGGTGTCGAAGTAGAGGCGCTGGAAGCCCCCGGGCCGGGCCTCGGCGGTCTCATAGACCACCCCCTCCTCCAGCGTCAGGTAGAGGTCCCGTCGGTCCGGGGTAAACGCCATCTCGCCCCGGTCGGCCACGATGGTCCGGGTTTCGCCGCTGCGGGTGAGGTCGTAGATCGTTACTTCGGTGAGCCGATTGGTGGCCTGATCGATGGCCCGGGCCCTCAGGAAGTAGCGGGTGTCGTCGGCGGTGTGCACCTCATTGATCACTTCTTCTCGGAGTTCGAAGGTGGGGCTCTTGCTTCCGAGGTCACTGATCAGGGAACTTAAACGGTGATTCGATTCAGGGAGGATCCGATCATTGAAGTAGAGCATTCCCACGGTGAGGACCGCACCCACCCCCAGCACGGGGACCAGAAGGCGGGCCGGGTGCACACCTCCTGCCGCCAGCGCCATGACCTCGTTCTGGCCCGTCATGTCGGAGAAGGCGTAAAGGACCGCCACCAGGATCGACATGGGAAAGGTCAGCGCCACGATGTGGGGCAGGGACAGGTACATGAACTCGAGGATCACCGAGAGCTCGAGACCCTTGCCCACCAGGTCCTCCATCCGCTGCGCCACGGCGTTCAGGAAGAGGAGTCCGGTAACCGCCGTGAAGGAGAACACGAAGGGGCCCACATGGGACCGGATCACGTAACGGGTCAGAATCCTCATCGCGGATGGGCGGCAGGTTCATGATGTCGCGGCGAGTCCACATCCGGACTCGGGACCGGGGCCGAGAGTGGCCTCACAGCCGGACTCCTACCCTCATGCAGGGGGAGCGATCCCCCCGTCCTCCGCCGATACGGCTGGACACCCTCTGATGCTTCTCGACACCCTCATCCTCGTGGCTCTGGCGGCCGCCGTTCAGGCAGACGCGGAGGTGCGTCCGGCAGGGGA
>SKVI01000039.1 GCA_007129525.1 Gemmatimonadota bacterium
ACCCATGCCTTCCTGAAGCGCCTCCGGGCCCACGTGGACCGGAAGCACCCCGGACGCATGCTCCTGGCCGAGGCGAACCAGTGGCCGGAAGACGCCGCCGCGTACTTCGGCGACGGCGACGAGTGCCACATGAACTTCCACTTCCCCCTCATGCCCCGACTTTTCATGGCGGCCCGCATGGAGGACCGCTTTCCCATCCGCGACATCCTGGAGCAGACCCCGGAGATCCCCGAGGGATGCCAGTGGGGGCTCTTCCTGAGGAACCACGACGAGCTGACCCTGGAGATGGTCACCGACGAGGAGCGGGACTACATGTACCGGGTCTATGCCGAGGACCCCACCGCCCGGATCAACCTGGGGATCCGGCGGCGCCTGGCGCCCCTGCTCAAGAACAACCGCCGCCAGATCGAGCTTCTGAACTCGCTTCTCTTCTCGCTGCCGGGCACGCCCGTCCTCTACTACGGCGACGAGATCGGGATGGGTGACAACTTCTACCTGGGAGACCGGCACGGGGTGCGGACCCCCATGCAGTGGTCCGGTGACCGCAACGCCGGCTTCTCCACCGCCAATCCTCAGCAGCTCTTCCTGCCGGTCATCATCGACCCGGAATACCACTACGAAGCCGTGAACGTGGAGATCCAGGACCGGAATCCAACCTCACTCCTCTGGTGGATGCGACGCCTCATTGCCCTCCGGAAGCGCCACCGGGCCTTCGGACGGGGAAGCCTGGAGTGGGTGGACCACGACAACGGAAAGGTGGTGGCCTTCCTCCGGCGTCACGAAGGGAAGACGATCCTGGTGGTGGCCAACCTGTCGCGCTTCGCCCAGCCTGTGGAGCTGGAGCTGGGGGAGTTCGAGGGGATGGTTCCCCTGGAGCTCTTCGGCTACACCCCCTTCCCCCAGGTGGGCTCGACACCGTATCCCCTGACCCTTCCCCCTCACGGCTTTCTCTGGTTCCAGATGGAGACCGAGGACGCCCTCCTGGATCGCCGGGAGGTGCCCCCGGCCAGCGTCCGGGATCTGGACGAGATCCCCCTGGTGCGCTCCCGCCGGAAGTGGACCGAAGCCCTGGAGGGGCGGGGCCGTCGCAAGGTGGAGGAGCTCCTGGCGGCACACGTTCGCGGACAGCGGTGGTTCCCCGGGAAGGGACGAGCGGTGAGGAGCGGGGTGATCACCGACGTCCTCCCGGTGGACGGCGACACAGAAGGCCAGATCACGCTTCTGGAGATGGAGTACGTGGACGCCGACCCCGAAACCTACCTGGTTCCCCTGACCCTGAGCGAGGGGGAAGCCGCCACGGAGTTGGCCCGGGAACGCCCGGCCTCGGTGGCGTGGCGCTCGTCGGTGGGCGGCCGGACGGGCCTGGTGCATGATGCCACGGTCAACCCCGAGTTTGCCTGGAGGCTCCTGGAGGTGGTGGCCCGGGGCGAGGAGCTCTCCGGCGACGCCTGCACCCTGGTGGGTCTCCCCGTGACGGACGCCGACGAGCTCCTGGGACCCGGCCGTGACGAGCTCGCGCCGGTTCCCGGGCGGGCCGAGCAGAGCAACACCTCGGTGATCTTCGGCCGGAAGTGGATCCTCAAGCTCTTCCGGAGAGTGGAGCGGGGGGTGAATCCCGATCGGGAGATCGGCGAGTTCCTCCGGACGGTGGGCTTCGAGGGCACACCCGAGCTGGTAGGTGTCCTGGAGCTCAGGGACGGCGGCCGGGCCGCCACGGCGTGCGGTGTCCTGCACCGGTTCGTTCCCAACGAGGGAGACGCCTGGGAATACACCCTGGACGCCCTGGGCCGGTACTTCGAGGACGGGCTGGCCTCTGAGCTGGAGCCGACCCACCTTCCCCTCCCCGGCGACGTCCTGGCCCGCGCCCACAGCCGTCTCCAGGGCGAGGAGCTGCCTCACGAGGTGGGCCTGCTCATCGAACCCTACCTGGAGAGCACCCGGACACTGGGGCGCCGCACCGGTGAGCTCCATGCGGCCCTGGCCTCCCGGGGCGAGCCCGAGGCCTTCCGGCCCGAACCCTTCTCCACCCTCTATCAGCGATCACTCTACCAGTCCATCCGAAACCTCCTGGGCACCTCGCTGGAGAGCCTGGCCGCAAGGGTCGAGGCGCTGGGCGAGGAGGAACGGGAGATGGCCCACACCATCCTGGGTGCCCGTCAGGACATGCTGGCTCGCTTCGCCCCCCTCCTGGAGGGCAAGTTCGACGGCCGCCGGATCCGGGTCCACGGCGACTACCACCTGGGACAGGTCCTGAACACGGGAAGGGACTTCCAGATCATCGACTTCGAGGGCGAACCGGATCGCCCGCTGGGTGAGCGAAGGATCAAGCGCTCTCCCCTCCGGGACGTGGGCGGAATGCTGCGCTCGTTCGACTACGCGGCCCGGACCGCCCTGCGCGACCTCTCGGAGCACGGGGTGGTGGGCCACCCAGACGACCCCGAGGCGGTGGCCCTGGCCCGGTTCTGGGCTTCGTGGGTGCCGGTGGAGTTTCTGGCCGGGTACCTGTCGGTGTCCGACGTGACCCCGCTGCTCCCCGGAGAGGAGCGCTCCCAGCGGCACCTCCTGGACCTCTTCGTTCTGGAAAAGGCCCTCTACGAGCTCCGCTACGAGATTCACAACCGGCCGGACTGGGCCCGGATCCCCCTGGCGGGGATCCTCTCGTTGCTCGACGGCCGCCAGGCGGCGGGAGAGGAGGAGGATGCCGGCAGATAGCCCACCCTCCGACGGGAGCAGCGGCCGGGAGTTGCAGGCACTCCGGGAACTGGCCCGACGATGGGGAGTCGAGACCCGGCACCTGGACGGCTTCGACCGGGCGGTGGAACCCGCCCCCGAAACGCTGGCCCGCATCCTCCTGGCCCTGGGCGTCGGGGAGGACGCGGGCCTGGACGCCAACCAGCTTCCCCGACACGCCCCGCAGCTTTTGAGGGCCGCAGAGGCCCGAGGGGAGCGGCGCCTCGTGGAACCGGTGAGCGTGGCGTGGTCCCATCGTCCGGCACTGATCCGGTGCGGCCCGGCCCTGCCGACTGGAAGCCGGGTCGAGCTTCGCATCCAAAGCCCTGCCCCGGCGGACCACGGCGGCGAAACTGCCGGGAACCCCGCCGGAGCTTGCAAGCTCCTCGCCCAGGTCGGCCCTGAGGGAATCGCCGTGCCGGCACGGCTTCCCGACGGCTATCACCGGGTGGAGGTGATCGCAGGCTCCCGGAGGGCCTCGGGACTTCTCATCGTGGCCCCACCCCGGGCCTTCGGACACAACGGCGAGACCGCTCCGGCTCCGGATCGGGACTGGGGCGTCTTCCTCCCCCTGAACGCCCTCCGATCGGTGCGAGACTGGGGGGTGGGGGACCTCACCGACCTGGGCCGACTGGTGGGTTGGACCGCGGAGCGGGGAGGATCGGCGGTGGGAACCCTTCCCCTCATGTCGGCCTTCCTGGACGACCCGGTGGAGACCAGCCCCTATTCGCCGGTGAGCCGACTCTTCTGGAACGAGATCTACCTGGATCCCACCCAGCTCCCGGAGTGGCACCTCTCCGAGGAGGCCAGACGTCTGGCGGCATCCGAAGGCTTCCGGCGACGCGTCCGGGAGCTCCGGGATGGCCGGCGAGTGGATCTGGCGGGGGTGCACAGGGTGCAGGCCGAACTGCTGGAGCACCTGTCCCGGGCCTGGGTCCGCCGGGGAGGACCGGAGGACCCCACCTTCCAACGCTATCTGGATCGCTATCCCGACGCTCCGCGCTACGCCGCCTTCCGGGCGACCCTCGAGGCTCGAGGCGACGGATGGGACCGCTGGCCCGCCACCTGGCGGACCTCAGAGATCCCCCCAGAGGCCTTCCGGAACGCCGACTACCACCGGCACCTCTACGGGCAATTCCGCTTCCCGGAGCAGCTCCACCGGGCCGCCACCTCGACGCCCGACCGGAGCACCGGACTCTACCTGGACCTGCCCCTGGGCGCCCACCCCGCCGGATACGACGTGTGGGCGCTACCCGGACGCTTCGCCTCGGGGGCCGAGCTGGGAGCGCCCCCCGACGGCTTCCATCCGGACGGGCAGGGCTGGGGCCTTCCCCCCATCCGACCGGAAGCGGCTCGGGCCCACGGCCATCATCACTTTCGACAGATCCTGGCGCGCCTCATGCCGCACGCCCGGTACCTTCGAATCGATCACGTCATGGGACTCCACCGCATGTATTGGGTTCCCGCCGGCGAGAGCCCTCGACACGGGGCCTACGTCCGCTACCCCGCCGAGGAGCTCTATGCCATCCTCTGCCTGGAATCGCACCGCCACCGGACCGTTCTGGTGGGCGAGGACCTGGGCACCGTCCCCGGCGAGGTCCGCGATGAGATGGACCGGCGGGGACTGCGCCGCATGTACGTGCTCCCCTTCCACCTCACCACCTCGGCCGAACCCGATGAGCCCCCCCTCCCCCCGGAAGGCTCGGTGGCCTCCACCAACACCCACGACACCGCGCCCTTTGCGGCACTCTGGGCGGAAGAGGAGCTCCGGGACCGCCTCCGGGAAATCGCCGCCGCCGTGGAAGCTTCCAGGGATCCGGACGCTCCGGACCTGGCGGATGGGGACTGGCCCGAGCCGCTCCGGGTTCTTCGCCGGGTCCTGCAGTGGCTGGCCATGGGCCCCGCCGGCCTCGTGGTGGTGAACCTGGAGGATCTCTGGCTCGAGGAGCGCCCCCAGAACCGCCCCGGCACCACCTCTCCCGACAACTGGGTCCGCAAGGCCACCCGGCCGCTGGAGGAGTTCACCACCGACCGTCGAGTGCTACGGTGCCTGGAGTCGCTGGCGACGACCCGGCGCGCCGCCGCATCCTCCCGACGGGTGGCCAATACCGACGAGCACCGCAACCACCAGCATACCCCGCATCGAAGGAGCAACGGCGTGTCTACCGACGAGACCCAGCCCACAACGGACGAAACGCCTCCCCGCGAGACCGACGAACCGGCACTGTCGCGCGACGACATCTACCTCTTCAACGAGGGCACCCACACCCGCCTCTACCGCAAGCTGGGGGCCCACTGGCGACCCCGGGCCGAGCCGCCGGGCGTCCGCTTTGCCGTCTGGGCGCCCAATGCCCGGGAGGTGTCGGTGGTGGGAGATTTCAACGGGTGGGAGCCCGGTGCCCATCCGCTGCAGCCCCTTGAAGCCTCCGGGGTCTGGGAGGGCTTCATTGCCGGCCTGGAGAAGGGAACGGTCTACAAGTACCACATCCGCTCGGAGCACGGCGACCACGAGGTGCAGAAGGCCGATCCCTTCGGCTTTCGCCACGAGACCCCCCCGGCCACCGCATCGGTGATCTGGGACCTGGACTACGACTGGGGCGACGACGAGTGGATGGAGAACCGCAGGGAGCGCAACCGGCCCGAGGCCCCCATCTCGGTCTACGAGGTGCACCTGGGGTCGTGGCGCCGGGACCGCGATGACCCGGAGCGCATGCGGGGCTACCGGGAGCTGGCCCCGGAGCTGGCGGACTACGTGGTGGAGCAGGGCTTCACCCACGTGGAGCTCATGCCCATCATGGAGCACCCCTTCTACGGCTCCTGGGGCTACCAGAGCACCGGCTACTTTGCGCCCACCA
>SKVI01000028.1 GCA_007129525.1 Gemmatimonadota bacterium
GACCCTGCTCCGGCTCCACCGCATTTCCCACGTTCGGACCGGACCCGGTCTCCGCCGCCAGAAGGCCCTCTCGCCGTAGCCTGGCCTCCAGCTCGTCCCACCCTGCGCTGGGGGGACGCAGGCTGGGGAGAAGGGAGAGGCTCTCCCGCTGCCGGTGAAGAGCGTCCAGCTCCACTTGGCACCTCCGGCAGGCCTCCAGGTGTCGAACCTGATCGGGTGTGGGATTGTCGTCCACCAGTTGGGACAGGGCTTCAAGGCTCAGATGCTTCATGCTTCAGCTCCGGTATCGTGATCCACGGCGTCCGAGGGGCTCAGCAGCTCGCGCATCCGGGCTCGGGCCTTGGAGAGCTGCGACTTGGACGTCCCCGGGGTGATCCCCAGGAGTTCGCCTACCTCTTCGTGGGTGTATCCCTCCACGTCGTGCAGAATGAGCACCTTGCGCATGCCAGGCGGTACGCGATCCAGCGCTGCCTCCAGGCGGTCCTGCAGCAGCGGGTCGCCGGTGCGTGGACTCGTGGGAAGGGAGTGGGGAAGTGGGGCTCGGCGCGCCTCCCGCCGCTCCACTGTCCGCAATGCCTGGAGGGCTGAGTTGACGGCAATCCGATGGACCCAGGTGGAAAATCGTGCATCTCCCCGAAAGTCGGGGAGGGCACGGAAGACCCGGACCCACGCCTCCTGGGCGTAGTCCTGGGCCAGGTCGTCATCGCCGGCGATCCGGCGTACCACGGCGTACACCCGGGGGGCGTGCCGCTCATAGAGCAGCCGCGCGGCCCGAGGCGATCCCCGGCCGGCCTCCTCGATGAGCTGGGCTTCGGTCATCGCCGGCGTGTTCTCCCGGTATTGGGCCTTCAATCCCATGACTCCTCCTGACCAATGAGACGCTTCAGGCCCTGGAAGGGTTGCCTGCCGGTCCGGCCTTCGGGCCCGTTGTTCGGCGGCGGACGCCGGGTTAGGGTTCGAGCCGTTCTGGTGTCTGGCCGGCGGTGCGGGGCCCGTGCCTCGCCGGCGGGGTTTGATTCTTCAATTCATCACAAGAGGGAGATGATGGCGACGGACTCGGAGACGTCCACCAGACCTCCAAGCGGGGCCGGCGGCCAGGGGAAGGTGCCGTCGGCCGGCGCCGTCCTGGGGCTGATCCTGGGCGTGGCCGTCCTGTACCTCCTGGGGGGCGTGCCGTTGCAGCTCTTCCTGGGAGAGCCTGGACTGGTGCTGGCACAGCTCCTCTTCCTGGCCGGCCCGCCCGTGGCCTTCGTGGTCTGGGGTGGCTACGATCTGCGCCGGACCTTTGCCCTCAGGTGGCCGGTTGGGCGCCACCTGGTGGGGGGCGTGGTGCTCCTGGCCGCGGGGACCCAGATCGCCTGGTTTCTGGCCTGGCTCCAGAGTCTGGTGGTCCCAGTTCCCGAGGAGTTTCTGGAAACCATGACCGAGATGCTCACCGCCGACTCGCCCCAGCGCTTCATCTGGCTGCTCTTCATGGTGGCCGTCATTCCGGCCGCCGCCGAGGAGGTGCTGTTCAGGGGCGCGCTCCTCTCGGGCATGCGCCGGGGTCTGCCGGTTGTGGGGGCGGTGGTCGTCACGGGCCTCATCTTTGGGGTCTTTCACCTGGCGCCCCAGACCGGCTTCCGGATCCTGCCCACGGCGTGGCTGGGCATGGTCCTGGCCTGGGTGGTGGTGTGCAGCGGCTCGCTTCCCCTGGCCATGCTCCTCCACTTTCTCAACAACGCCGCGATCCTGGCCATGGTGGCCCACCCGTTGACCCGAGAGCTGGCCCGGGGGACGGAGCAGGCACCGCCCCTCCTGCTCCTTCCTCTGGCCCTGGCTATGCTGTTGCTGGGCCTGTGGATGCTCGGCCGTCCCCCGGAAATGAAGAAGCCACGGGCCAGCTGACGGGATCACAGCCGCCCGGCCCCCGGACCCGGCCTTCGGGCTTGAGCCCCGGCGCAGGCAGGGTTCACTTTCAACACGCCGGTGGCATCCACCACAGACTCCTCCCCGAACGTTCAGAGGCGAAGGCAACATGAGCGAATCATCGAAGCCGCGGAGAGGTGCCACGCACCTGGAATGCACAGAGACCGGAGAGCACCTGGAGTCGGAGATTCTCCAGGGACTTTCGCCGGCGGGAAAGCCGCTGTTCGCCCGTTACGACCTGGACGCCCTGGCGGACGCCTTCACCCCCGACAACCTGGCGGGCCGCCGGGCCGACCTCTGGCGCTACGCCGAAGTGCTACCGGTGCGCGACGCCGCCAACCGCGTCACCCTCGGGGAGGGGTGGACGCCCCTGGTGGATGCGCCCCGGCTGGCAGGTGAGCTGGGGGTGGCTCGCTGTTGGATCAAGGATGAGTCGCAGAACCCCACTGCCACGTTCAAGGCCCGGGGCATGGCGCTGGCCGTGTCGCGGGCGCTGGAGCTCGGCGCCGAGGCGCTGGCCCTGCCGTCGGCGGGCAACGCCGGTGGGGCCGCCGCCGCCTACGGTGCCGCTGCCGGCATGCCGGTGCACGTCGTGGTGCCGGCGGACACCCCCAAGCCGATCCTGGAGGAGATCCGGGCCATGGGTGCCCATCTGCACCTTCTGGACGGCCTCATCACCGACTGCGGGAAGGCGGTGCAGGACGGGGTGCGCGAGTTCGGCTGGTGGGACCTCTCCACCCTCAAGGAGCCCTATCGGGTGGAAGGCAAGAAGACCCTGGGCTACGAGCTCTTCGAACAGCTCGGCGGGCGCCTCCCTGATGTCATCGTGTATCCGACCGGAGGGGGCACCGGGCTCATCGGGATGTGGAAGGCCTTTGACGAGATGCAGGCCCTGGGCTGGATCGACGACGCCCGCCCCCGAATGGTGGCCGTCCAGGCCCGGGGATGCGCCCCCATCGTGCGGGCGTTCGAATCCGGAGCGGGGTCGGCGGAGTATTACGAAGGAGCGAGGACGTACGCCTCGGGGTTGCGGGTTCCCTCAGCCGTGGGTGACTTCCTGATTCTGGACGCACTCAGGGCGTCGGGCGGCGCGGCGGTGGCGGTGGCCGATCACCAGATGGCCAGGTGGGTTGCCCGGGTCGGTGAGACCACTGGTATTTTTGCGGCGCCGGAGGGAGGAGCCGTGGCGGCGGCGGTGCCGCAGCTGCTGGAGCAGGAGACCATCCGGCCCGGCGACGAAGTAGTCCTCTTCAACACGGGCAGCGGCCTCAAGTACGTAGGGATGACGCCCCAGGACTGATCACGTCTCCAACCGAAGAGCAGGAGTCCATGTTGAGTACGGTCTTTTTTCTGATGGCGGTGGTGGTCATCCTGGGAGCTCTGTTGGTGCGAAGCCGCGTGCGCCGCAGGCTGGAGGGCCGTGATCCCATGACTGACGATCCCGTGCTGCGGGATATCCTGGCCCAGAGCGACACGGGACCGGAGGAGGAGGGCGAACCGCTGGACGAAGAGGAGATCCGGGAGGCCGAAGACCAGTTCTGGGAGCAGGAGTGGGACCAGCCCGAGGACTGGCGGGGATGAGGCGGCCAGGGAGGTGCGGGGGAGGAGGTGGCGACCCGTCAGGGCGACCAGCCGAACCGGTAGTAGGCCCCCGGGATGGGCACGATGGTGCGGTTGGCCGGGGTGTCGTCCTCGGGGTCCAGTCGGTTCACCATGAGGGCCCGGTTGAGGGACACCTCGATGCCCGTGCTGTGCCCGCCGCTCACGTTCCACTCCACCGCCATGGGCGCCCGCAGGATGAGGATGGAGCCGCTTCCGTCTTCGGTCCATGCCGTGAGACTCCAGAGCCCCAGGCCCGCCACGGGCTGGAAGGTCCCCTCGGAGAAGTAGTGCTTGCCGGCGGCGGCCACGGCGATCTCCCGGAACGAGATGGTGCCCACCACCAACTCTCCGGACCAGCTTCCCCGGCGGTACTCGGTGACGATCCCCACCAGCCCCGTGCCGCCGACGGTGAGCCCCACCCGCACCTCGCCACGGTCCGGCGTCTGGGCGCAGGCCGCCTGAGGGAGGAGCCCTCCCCCGACGGCGCCCACCAGGAGGGCCCACACGAGTCCCACGGCCGGCATCGCTCCAGGCGTCCGGCGCCTGCACGGGCTGGGACTCCACGTAGATGCCATGGGCAGGTGCGGGTTCGAGGTCGTGGGTGGCGGGGTCCGCACGTCCGAGCGTCGCCGGCAGCGGACCGGGGACCCTGGAAAGTAACATGGCGCCCCGGCTCGTACATACCGGTGTTGAAAGGCCGGCGCCCGGGGGGCTGGCTCGGCCTGATCCTGCTGGCGCTCGTGGCCGCGGTGGGGTGCGAGCCGCCAGACCGACCTCCGGTGGTGGACCCGGACCTCCCGGAGGCGGCGGTGGAGTTCCTGGAACCCGACCGGATCCGGCTCTTCCGGCTGGAGCCTGGGGTGATCTACCGGGAGATCCGCAGCGGTACCGAGCCCTGGACCGTTCACCTGGTGGAGGTGGACCTGAGCCGCTGTGACCTCGGGTTCCGGGTGGCTGGGAGCTCGGATGACGAGGGTCGCGTACCGGTGTCCGAGCTGGTCCGGCGGGCCGGCCCCGACGTGGTGGCAGCCATCAATGGCGACTTCTACACACCGGAAGGCCTTCCCCTGGGGATGGAGGCCAGCGGAGGTGAGGTGCGGGGCCGTCCCAGCCACCCGGTGTTCGCATGGCGTCCGGGGGCCGACCCGTGGATCGGCGAGGTGGTCTGGTCCGGGGACTCGCTCCAGGTGGGTTCGTGGAGCGTGCTTCCCGGAGCGCCCGAGAGCAGGCTGGAGGTGGTGGCCGGGTTCCCGGCCCTCCTGCACGACGGGGCGTGGGTGGGGGACCTGGAGCAGTTGGACCGGCCGGGATTCGCCCTCCAGCGGGATCCCCGCACGGCCGTAGGGGTGGATCTCCAGGCGAGCCGCCTCTGGCTGGTGGTGGTGGACGGCCGCCGCAAGAACGTGTCCGAAGGGATGACCCTTCCCGAGCTCGCCCGCTTCCTGCAAGCGTTGGGGGTGCGCCAGGCCCTGAACCTGGACGGTGGGGGCTCGTCGGTGATGGTGGTGCGGGGTCAGACCGTGAGTCGGCCCTCGGACCCCGGAGGCGAGCGCCCGGTGGTGAACGCCCTCATGGTGCGCCGTGACGCGAACTTCTGCTCCGACCGGACACCTCCGGGGGAGGGGCCCTGAGCAGGAGAGCTACCAGCTCTCCCCCTCCCAGCACATGTCCCAGAAGCGCAGCTCGTACCTGGACGAGAGCACGAAGAGGTGCTCCAGTCGGGCCCGCTTCTGGGGCGTGGCCCCTTCCGCCTCCCGGTCCAGCTCGCTCCGGAGCCAGGCCCCGGCTTCTGCGAATTCCTCCGAGGCGTACTGGTCGATCCAGTCCCGATAGCGCTGATCGTCGGGTGGCGACGCGTCCGCCAGGGTCTTCCCGATGTGAATGTATCCCCAGGCGCAGGGGAGGAGGGCCGAGAGGAGATCGGCCATGTCGCCGTCGGCGGCGGTGCGGACCAGGAAGTCGGTGTACGCCCGGGTGGTGGGCCACATCTCGGCCTCCTCCAGCTCCCGGGCGCTCACCCCGAA
>SKVI01000131.1 GCA_007129525.1 Gemmatimonadota bacterium
GGCGAACCTGGTCTCCCTCTGCCGGTTCCACCACCGGGCGGTGCACGAGGAGGGCTTCGAGGTGCGCCGTACCCGCAGCGGGGACTTCCGCTTCTTCGACCGCAAGGGCTGGCCCCTGCCCCAGCGGCCCCGGGCTACCGGTGTGGGTAGGATGGTGGAATCGCGGTTTGCGGGGAAGGAGACGACGGATGATGTGAGGGAGTCGCCCCAAACCCTCGAGGAGACCAACCGTGAACTCGGCATCGACCCCCAGTGGCACACGGCGGCCGCACGTTTCAGCGGAAGCGTCGACCACCCCCGTAACGGCGAACTTCGAGACCTCATGTTCCGCGCCATGGATGCGCTGGATCCGGTGGAGGATGAGTCGGAGCAGGAGACGGTCACGCCGGCGAACGAGAAGCGGGGCTCGGAGGGAACATCCTGAGAGACCCGGAGGGCCACGGCTCGCCCACGGACGCACCCGCTATCCGGTACTTCCGGGGCCCGACCGAGGATTCGCCCCTACGGAGTCTCAAGCCCGGCAGGTCAGAGCATGAACACCCAACCCGGAAGCAGATCTACGGCCTGGGTCTCAACCCACTTGTCCACGCCGAGGAGCACCGCGACTCCGAGGCCCAGGAGGGTCCCACCGAGGACCCGGGCGCCCCATTGGCCGCTCCGGAGCCCCCCGCCTCGCCACCTGCGAAGTGCCGACTCCGAGGCGAGCCCGGCGCCCAGAAGCACCCCTGCCGTGCCGATCCCGTAGGCCAGCATGACGGCGAAGGCCATGGGCATGCTCTGGCCCACCGAGGCCAGAGCGATGGCAGCGCCCAGGGTCGGGCCCACGCATGGAAGCCAGACCACTCCCAACAGCGCTCCCATCCCAAACTGGCCCACGGGGAAAATTGTGCCCGGGTCCCCGCCTCCGGCGCTCCCCAGACCCAATCGGGCCAGTCCGCCCGAGAGCGTGCGTGCGGCCCAGCCCTTCAGTGCCGAAACCAGGAGGAAGGCGGATGCGCCGATGAGGAGCACGGCAGCCACGTAGCGGAAGAACTCGGGGTCGATTCCCGCCTGCACCAGCAGGAAGGTCAAGCCGGTCCCGGCTACGGCAAAGGAAAGGCTCATGCCGCCGGCCAGCCAGAAGGGACCGGACCGACCGCTGGTCGCCGCCGAAGACATGACCACCGGAACCAGCGGCCACACGCAGGGCGACAGCACGCCCACCACCCCGGCCAGGAGGGCCAGGGGCACTGCCGTCACTTCCAGTCCCATCAGCCGTCGACCGCGGCGAGGAGTTGGTCGAAGATCCGGTCGCGCCGGGTCTCAGCCACGGAGAACCAGAGCCGCTCCTCGCCCCGATACAGGATCAGGGTGGATTGCCGGGGCGCCTCGAAGCGGGTCACGAGATCCTTCCGTTCGTCGAAGTCCACTTCAAGTATGTGGAAGTCGGCGTCGGGGTGCTCATCCTGGAAGGCCGCCAGCACTTCCTGCTGCTGTGCGCAGGTGGGGCACCACGAGGCCCAGACGTCCACCAGGATCACCGCGCCTTCGGCCTGCAACTCCTCGAAGCGTTCATCGGTGAACGTCTCCTTTTCCTGGGCAATCGCAGGAGAAGCGAGGAGAAAGGCGGCCAGGGCCAGAGAAGCGAGAATCGACGAAGCTGTCCTTCGCATCGAACTTGACATCAGGGGAATCCTCATGTGGGAATCGCGGGAGCGGCTGATCCACTCCTTCACATGAGGCGGAATGCGTGAGTCCTGGAACGCGTTCCCCGGTCCGCTCAGGTCGGGTTCGTCGATGCAACGGAGTATACGAGTCCGCAGGAACCGCTTTCCCAGGGCAACCGGCTGTCATCGGCGAGATTTCGGAACCAGGGCCCACCCCCTGCGGGCCGCGCACGGAGGTCGTCAGCGGCTCTTCATCGGACTCCGGCCTGAACCTGCCCGGAGAGCGTGCGAAGATAGCCCACGAGCGCTGCTTTCTCGTGCTCTGAGAGCCTCAGGGGTCGGATCTTCGGGGAGAGGTTGGGATGGAGCGAACCACCTGCGTCGTAGAACTCCACCACCTCCTCCAGGGAGGCCAGGCTCCCGTCATGCATGTACGGGGCGGTGTGCTCGATCTCCCGGAGGGTGGGGGTGCGGAAGCGGCCCCGTTCCTCCTCCCGTCCGGTCACTCCGTAGCGCCCCGGATCCCCGGAGCGGGCGGCCACCCCGGTGTTGTGGAAGGCGTCGTCCGAGAAGGTGGGCCCCAGGTGGCAGAGGGAGCAGTTCGCCTTTCCCGTGAAGAGCCGGAACCCCCGGAGTTCTTCCTCAGTGAGGGCCTCCCGGTCCCCGGCCAGGTACCGGTCGAAGGGAGCGTCTCCGGCCAGGATCGTCCGGACGTAGCTGGCGATGGCCCGGGCGACGTTCCGGGCACTCACAACCCCATCGACGTCTCCGGCACCACCGCTCAGGTTCCGCGAGGGCGTCGTCGATCCCTCGTCCGGCCGCTGTTCCGCTCCCGCCGCCTCCCCCGCCGGCTCGTGGCCGAAGGCGCTTTCGAACGCCCGCCGGTACGAAGGATCGGCAGAGAGGCGTTCCTCGAGCTCCCTCAGGGAAAGGTCCATTTCCGCCGGACTGTGGATGGGATGGAGGGCCTGCTCCTCCAGGCTTGCCGCCGACCCGTCCCGGAAGAGGGCGCCGGCCCACGCCAGGTTGATGATGGGGGGCGCGTTCCGCTCACCCCGCCGCCCATCGATCCCCACCGCCACCGGGAGGCTGTCGCTGAACGCCCGCTCAGGGATGTGGCACGAGGCACAGGCCACGCTCCCGTCCCGGGAGAGGGCGGGGTCGAAGAAGAGCCGCTCGCCCAGGGCCACCTTCTCCTGGGTCAAGGGGTTGTCTTCTGCCACGGGGAGGTACAGGTCCAGGCCCGTGGGGATGGGTGGACGGTATTCGCCGAGCCCGTACCAGCCGGCGGCGGCCACCGGGAGGAGGAGGGCCAAGGCCACGAGCCACAACCGCGGAGGCTGACGACGGGGAACCATGGAGTCGTCTCTACCAGGGGATCGAGAGCGGTGCGTTCCGGCGCTCCGGGCCTCAGGGACCGTCGAAGGCATCCCGGTTCTCCTCCGCGACGGCCGCGCCGGTCAGGCCCTCCAGCGCCCAGATTTCGAACGCGTTCCGACCCACGGCAGCCGAGATCGCCCGGCCGTCGGGACGAACCCGGGGAAAGACCCACTGCCCGTTCCCGGGGAAAGACGCCAGCTCGTGGACCCGAAAAGCCTCCCGATCCACCAGGCGGAGAGTGACCGTGGTTCCCTCGTCCGCCGCCTCCGACTCCGACGCCACGCCGAAGACCAGGTGTCGGCCGTCCGGGGTCCAGGCCAGCTCACCTGCGGAGAGGATCCCCTCCGGAGGTTCGACACGGACGATCTCCCGGGATTCGCCGCCGGTCAGGGAGATCAGATCGATGCGGGTGGCGCCGGACCCGGCTTCTCCGCGGGCAACGGCCATCTCCCGCTCATCGGGGGAGATGGCGAAGGCGCGGGGCGACAGAGCGGGCGCGTCCGGGTTCCGGTCCCGGTGGATCTCTTCCTCCGTGCCCGTTTTCGGATCCACCGAGAGGATCTGGATGGGCCGAGCGCCTTCAGAATCGCCGTTCTCCCCGATGCGGCTCACGTGGAGCCTATGTCCATCGGACGACCAGCCCAATAGCGCGTCCACCTCTACTGGAACCCGCTCCAGCGTCTCGGCCTGGAGGTCTACCAGATGGACGCCCGCCCGGCCCCGCTCTCCGGCACCCACGACGGCAAGCCGGTCCTCTGCGGGTGACCACTCCAGCAGCCGGACGTTCTGCAGCGGAACATCCACCGTCCGCTCCGCTCCGGTGGCCATGGATCGAACCACCAGGCGGGTGTCGTGAAAGGCACCCCACATGGGCGCGGACCAGTACGCCATCCGCTCGCTGTCAGGGGCCCAGGTCATGTAGAGCGTCGACTCGTGGGAGGGTGCCGGAATCACGGGGTCCAGAGCTGTGGTGAGCTCGCCGGCCTCCGGATCCAGTCCCGCCGTATGGGCTCCCGGTACCTCCGTCCGCTTCACGTAGAGGAAGGCATCCCGGGAGAAGCCCACGGGTCCGACCTGCCAGAGGTCGGATCGGACCTCCCGGGGCTGCCCCACCGCCCTACCGTCTTCCACGTCCAGGACCAGGAGCCGCGCGGTGCCGTTCTCTTCACCGCTCAGGTAGAACAAGGGCCCTCCGTCCGGAAGCCAGCCGGCGATGGTGACGGGTCCGGATTCCCGGAAGAGCGTCCGTTCCCGGGATCCGTCCCGGGCCAGGAGCCGGACCTCCCTGCCCGTGCCATCCTCTACCGCTACGGAATACACCAGCCAACTCCCGTCCGGTGAGAAGACGGGGTGGCTCGGGGCTCGCCAATCGAAGGAACGGAGGACCGAGTGGCCACCATCAGCGACATCCACCAGCGCGAGCCTGTAGGAAAGATCCTCCATGGCAAGAACGACCGCGATGGCCTCGCCTTCGGGGGACCACGACCCGATGTCGAGATACCGGATTCCGGTGGGAGCCGGGAGAACCTCCCGGACCTCCCGATCCTCCATGTCCACCACCCGGAGCGCCCAGTTGGACCCCAGGTCCGTCCACTGGTACGCCAGCCGCGTCCCGTCAGGCGAAAACCTGGAAATGTAGGCCACCTGTGCACCTCCCCCCCATCCATCTCCCTCGACGAGGGTGTGGCCTTCACCTGTCCGCAGATCCCGCACTGCGAGGCCACCGGTTTCCCACAGCGGGTACGAGAGGAAGCGTCCGTCGGGGGAGATGTGCCCCGAGGGGTCGGCTCCCGGCTCCCGGCTCCCCAGGACCCGCCTCGCTTGAAGCGAGTCGGCGGTCGGACCGGCCACGTACTCGCCCCTCACGGCCGCTTCCGCCGCAGCGCCGGACTGGAACCCCTGGGGGGGGAGAACGTCTCCCAGGGCGAGGGCCCAGAGACCGGCGGCAAGGAGGAGGAGGGCGGCGGCGTATGTTGCGGACTTCATGGCATCGTCTCCTTCGTGTGCGCCTCATCTGGCGGCGCGGGCGTTCGGACTTCGGTGGCTTCACCGCTCGTCGCGGGCAGCATCCTCTTCGTAGGCGGCATCCTCTTCGTGATCGGCATCCTCGGCGAGTCGCACGCGGTCGAGTCCTTCCAGGGCCCAGATCTCCCAGCGTCGCTCGCCTCCGGTGAGGGCGACCCGACTGCCGTCGGGGTGCACCCGAAGGTTCCGCACACCCGTTCCTGGGATCTCGCCCAGCTCCGTCGCGCCGGTCCCGTCGGGCTGGATCCGCCACAGGCGGTGGTCCTCCCCGTCGTCCCTCCGCACCTCGGTGCGGACGAAGAGGAGATGCTCCCCATCCGGACTCCATTCCAGGGTGTTCGGAGGGATGAATTCGGGACTCTCGGTCCGAAAGACCGACCGTTCCTGTCCTCCGTCCACCGGGATCACCACGATTTCAGACTGCCCCAGGTCAACTTCGTCCGACCACTGA
>SKVI01000120.1 GCA_007129525.1 Gemmatimonadota bacterium
GAGCCGCGCCCACCTGCGAGGCGATGGCCGAAAGGAGCTTCTGATCGGACGCGGTGAACCGCCCGCCACGCCGTCGGCCGATGAGGTTGATGACGCCCACGGTGCGGGCGGCCCCGTCGGGAGGGGTGTAGCGGATGGGTACCGAAAGGACCGAGTCGCCCTGCTCCCGTCCCACCCGGTGAGACCGGGAGTCTTCCTCAGATGGATTGGCGGCCAGGACCAGGGAGCGGCCCTCCCGGAACACCTGGGAGGTGACCGCCGAGGGATCGTCGGCCTCCAGCGGCCCGTCCCGGCCGTCGTCGCCCACGGAGGCCACGAGGTGAAGGCGCTCCTCCCGGGGCCGGTAGACCCAGAGCGAGCCCCGACGGGCCGCCAGAACGCCGCACACCTCGGATAGGATGAGTCGGCTCGCTTCCTTCACCTGAAGGAGGGAGCCCAGCGTCTCGGCAATGAAGTAGAGGAGGTTGATCTCTTCGTATCGCTCCGACACCTCGTAGGTGAAGAAGCGGATCTCCTCATGGTACTCATACAACTGCTCCAGGGAGGTCCGCAGGGCGTTGGCGGCCGCCTGCACCGAAGGCGTGGACGGAGTCCGGACCTCCAGGACGAGGTCGGCACCGCTGCGGATGGGAACCTCGAGGAGAATGGAGTCGTGGCGATGCCCTTCGTCCTCCTCACCTGCCGGAAAGAGATGGAAAGGCGCCTCGTCGTCTCTGGGCAGCCAGAGGTGGAGATCCAGCGAGAACCCGCGGCGAAACTCCTCCAGTACCTGGACCACCGCATCCGGGAGAAGCTCCCGGGCGGTTCGGTCCCGGGTCATGCCGAGGCCTTACCCCGCAGGGCCTCCCCGTCGGAGAGATGGAGCGTCAGGGTCACCGAGTTCCCCTGTTCGTTGAAGCGCACTTCGTCCATGAGCTGACGCATGAGGAATAGCCCTCGCCCTCCCTCCCTCGTGAGGTTCCGGGGGGTCGTGGGATCGGGGACGCATTCGGGGTCGAATCCCCTGCCCTGGTCCGTCACCCTGGCCACCACCCGTCCCATCTTCATGGTAACCTCGAGACGCACGCGCTTGTGAGGATCACGGCCGTTACCGTAGATCATTGCATTGGAGAGCGCCTCGACCAGGCTCACCCGAAAGTTGAGGCGCAGCTTGCGCGCTACCTCCTGGCAGGTCGAGCACCGGCCCACCACGAACTCCACTGCCTCCTCGATGCATCCGAGGTCGTTGGGCAGCTCGAAGACCAGTTCACGTTCCATGCGTGATCCCACCTCCAGCAGGAGAAGAACGACGGATCAGAAGCCCTCGAGGGCTTCCTCCCGGGAATCGGCGATCCGGAACAGGGTGTCCAGCTTGGTGAGCTCGAAGAGGGTTCGGAGGTCCTCGTTCAGGCTGGCCAGCCGAAGCTCGCCGTCCTGCTCGCGAATCTTCTTGGACAGGCTTACCAGCACGCCGAGACCGGAGGAGTCGATGTAGCCCGTGTTCGTGAAGTCGACGAGGAACTTCCGCTCCCCCTTCTCCAGCTCGTTCAGCACCGCCTTCTTGAGTTCCTGCCGGTTGCCGACGATGAGTTGACCGTCCACGTCCAGGACGGTGACATCGCCTTCACGGTTCACGTGAAACGCCATGGCTATCTCGAAACTCCTGGACCCCGTGGGTCCGGATGGATGAACGCCGAGCCCGCGGGTGCGGGCGCCGCCTACCGTTGTCGAACGGTCGAGGGGCGGAGGAGGATCGCCTCCGACCTCTTATCAGAAAAGTTAAGGAAAATGAACTCGGAGGGGCAAGAGAGACCCCGTTTCCCTGCCGTCACGCCGGTCCGGTGTACCCGAAAGCGGGCGGGGGTTCCTACTCGGCCATCAGACTCGTAATGCAGGCCACATTCACGATGTCCTCGGGGCTGGCCCCCCGGGAAAGGTCGTTGCAGGGCCGTTGCAGCCCCTGGATGATGGGCCCGATGGCCTCGGCATGCCCGAGTCGCTGCACCAGCTTGTAGGCGATGTTTCCGGCGTCCAGGCAGGGAAAGACCAGGACGTTCGCCTCGCCTCCCACCGCCGAATGGGGCGCCTTCCGCCGGGAAACGGTCTCCATCAGCGCCGCGTCGGCCTGCAGCTCACCGTCGGAGGGCACGCCGGGCTCCATGTCCCGGAAGAGGGCCAGCGCCTCCCGGACCTTCTCCACCGAAGGCCCCTCGGCGCTCCCCTTGGTGGAGTAGGAGAGGAAGGCCACGGTGGGAGAGTCTCCCACCACCTTTCGCCGGGCCCGGCTGGCTGCGGCGGCGATCTGCGCCAGTTGTGGTCCGGTGGGATCGGGGACCACCGCGGCATCGGTGAAGGTGAGGACCTCGGGATCCCGGGACCGGAAGGGCTTCACCACCATGTAGAATGCCGAAGACACCACCTTGATCCCGTCATCCGGCCCGACGCACCACAGTGCGGCCCGGAGAACGTCCCCAGTGCTGTTCACGGCACCGGCCACCGAACCGTCCACCTCCCCAAATCGGACCATGAGCGCCCCCCTGATGAGAGGCTCGCGCACCCGCCGTCGGGCCGTAGCTCGGTCCATTCCCCGGGCCCTGCGGAGCTCCAGGAGGGTTTCCACGTAGCGTCCCGAGCCCTCACCCCGCCGGGGATCCACGACCTCCAGGTCGTCGGGGTCCCCGCCGGCCGACTCGACCTCGCTCCGGATGCGGTCCGGGTCTCCCAGGAGCACGGGGTAGAGGAGCCCCTCGCCCTGGATCCGGGCGATGGCCCGGCTGGTTCTGGGCTCCTCGCCCTCGGGGAAGACCACCCGCCTGGGGCGATCCCGGGCACGACGCCGGATCTCGGCCAGAAAGTCCATGGCTCACTCGCCCTGCTTCTGGAAACGCTCCCGGAGCCGTCGGAGCACCGGGGACGATACGAAAGGCGACACGTCCCCCCCCAGCGACGCCACTTCCCGCACCAGGGAAGCCGACAGAAAGGAGAGATGGGCGTCGGGCGTGAGAAAGATGAACTCCATGCCGGGATGCAGCTCCCGGTTCATCTGAGCCATCTGGAACTCGTACTCGAAGTCGGAGACCGCCCGAAGCCCCCGAACCACCACGTCGGCCCCGATCTGACGGGCAAAGTTCACCAGGAGACCCTCGAAGGCCACACACTCGATCCGGTCTTCGTCGGCGAAGACTTCGTTCAGCATGGCCAGTCGGTCTTCCATGGAAAAGGCCGGCTTCTTCGCCTGGGTGGCGGTGCGGGCCACCCCCACCACCACGCGATCGGCCACCGTGAGCGTGCGACGGGCGATGTCTTCGTGCCCCAGCGTGACCGGGTCGAAGGAGCCGGGGTAGAGCGCCGTAACGATTCGGGATGAGGTCATTCGGGTGCCTCGACAATAGAAATGGACGTGTCTCCGTACCTTCGGGTTCGCAGCCCGGGGATGTCGGGGAGGGGCTCGTCGGTCCGGTGCTCGACCCAGAGCTCGGCCGCGAACGGAGTCCGCTGGAAGCGGCGCAGGAGACGATCCGCGTGCCCCTCGCCGTAGGGGGGGTCGGCCAGAGCCACGTCGAAGGCGCCGATCTCTAGCCCCTGTGCGTAGGCGTGGGCGTCACCCACCACCACCTCCACCCGGTCTTCGGCCCCCAGCTCCGCCACGTTGGCCCGGAGGGCTCGCAGGGCCCCGCGAGCACGCTCCACCAGCACGACCTCCCGGGCGCCCCGGGAGAGGCACTCCAGGCCCAGAGCGCCGGACCCGGCGAAGAGGTCCAGCACCCGGGCGTCCACGACTGCCACACCCAGCGCCGACATCCAGGCCTCTCGGATGCGGTCCGTGGTCGGTCGGGTGTGCCGGCCGCGGGGTGCCCGGATCCGCCGACCCCCCCATTCTCCGGCAATGATCCTCACGACGGTCCGGCCGACTCGCCGCGGACGGCCCGCCGGAGGTCCACGAGCCGCGCCTGCAGCGATCTGACGCCCCGGTACTCGTTCTCCCGGAGCTGAAAGAGAGCGTCCAGGGGAGCCCCGTTCACCCGGTCCGGCGGGAACCGCCGAGCCAGATCGAATCCGATGGCTTCCAGCTCCCCGGCGGCGTCGGCCAGCCGAAGCTTGAGGTGTCCCCGTCCCACCTCCCTGGCGCCGCCGGCAGGGCGCACGCCCCGTGCCCAGAAGACGGGACGGGGATTTCCGATTCCGAAGGGACCCACGTACCGCAGGTAATGGTGCAGCTCGTCGGTGGCTTCCGCCAGCGGCAGGGGGGCGTCCCCCCGGAGAACGGGACGCGGACTCCGCCCCTGGAGCTGCTCCCGGACCTGGCGATTGAAGGCCTCCCGGAAATTCGGGATCCGCCCCGCGTCCAGGTCCAGCCCCGCGGCCTGCTTGTGTCCCCCGAAACGGGTGAGGTGGCGGGCGCACCCCCGAACGGCGTCCAGAAGGTGGACCCCCGGCACCGACCGGGCGCTTCCGCGAGCCATTCCGTCCTGTATCGAGAGGAGGATCACAGGCCGGTGAATTCGCTCCACCACCCGGGAAGCCACGATGCCGATGACCCCGGGGTGCCACCCCTCCCCCTGGAGCACCACACCGAAGTCCCGGTCCGGATCGTAGCGGACCGCGAGCCCTTGCAGTGCCTCGTCCAGCGTGCGGCGATCCTCCTCCTGGCGTCGGGTGTTGAGAGCGTCCAGCGCCTCGGCCAGTTCCCGGGCCTCTTCGGGGTTCTCGGTGAGGAGGAGCCGGAGGGCGTCGGAGGCGCTCCCCATCCGGCCGGTGGCGTTGATTCGGGGGGCCAGGACGAAGCCTACTCGGCCCGCGTCGATGGCCTCGCCCTGGAGCCCCGTCACCCGGATCAGCGCCCTGAGACCCGGACGCCGCGTCTGCTGGAGAGCGCGAAGTCCGAAGCGAACCAGGACCCGATTCTCCCCCTTCAGGGGAACCAGGTCCGCTACGGTGGCCAGTGCCACCAGGTCCAGGTGGGGGAGAAGCTCGTCCAGGGGACGACCTCGAAGCCGGGCCAGGAGTTGGCACAGCTTGAAGACGACGCCCACCCCGGCCAGGCGGTCGTCGGGATACTCGCAGTCGCTGCGCATGGGGTTCACCACCGCCACCGCCGGCGGCAGCGTGTCGCCCGGAGTGTGGTGATCGGTGACGATGACGTCGAGCCCCATCTCCCGGGCCCGGGACACGGCGTCGTGGGCGACGATCCCCGAGTCGCAGGTGACCAGGAGGCCGGCACCGGCCTTCCGTGCGGCCTCGAGCCCGGCCCGGCCCAGGTCGTATCCGTCCCGAAGCCGGTGCGGCACGAAGGGCTCCGCCCGTCCGCCGAGGTGCCGAATCCAGAGAGTGAGCAGCGCAGCGGCGCACACCCCGTCCACGTCGTAGTCGCCGTGGACCAGGATGATCTCGTCGCCGTCCACCGCTTCCAGAATGCGCTCTGCCGCCTTCCGGGCATCGGCCAGGAGCTCCGGCGGGTGCAGGTGGTCCAGGAGTGGACGCAAGAAGGACCGGGCCTCGCCGGGTTCGTGGATCCC
>SKVI01000084.1 GCA_007129525.1 Gemmatimonadota bacterium
AGGGCGTGGCCTTCGGGGCTGACCAGGGGCGCCCCCGCGTAGAAACGGATCTCGGGTCCTCCGGTCACAAGGGGGTTGCTGCGGAACCGGTCGTCCTTTGTCGCGTCCGACACGACCAGGAGGTCCGGTTCGTGGATGGCGTGGGCACAAAAGGAGATGGCCCGGTCAGACTCCTCCAGCGCCCATCTGTGGCGGGACTTGAACCACTGTCGCTCCTCGTCCACGAGCGTGACGAGAGAAAAGGGAGCTTCGCAGATGAGTGCCGCCAGCGCCGTCGCCTGATCGTACGGCTCCTCCGCCTCCGTATCGAGGACACCGTACTCCTGGAGCGCCCTCAGACGCTCGGTCTCGTCCGGTGGAAGGGGAGGAGGCTTCATCTGGGTCTCGACCCTGCCCTGAGTGAAGTAACTGGGGAGCCGTACGCTTGACCGTGCCCATGACATTCAGAAGCTACAGTCTTTTCACCGCGGCGCGCAAAGCCTTCCGAGCAATCTGCCAGGCTCCCTTCTCCCACATCGCATCCGCAGCTTCTGGGAGCTCAGTCCTCGGGCTTCGGAGGTCCCCAGTTCGCCCGGGCGTCTTCGACCCGCTGAGCCACGAATGCCGATTGCTCGCCCCGGCGTCAGTGCTCCGGCAGGGTGCTCGCGAAGGTGAGCCAACCGATGGGGCCCAGATCGCTCTCGGAAAGGTACATCCCTCCGGTGGCCACGGGCACTTCTCCATCCAGGGCCAGATAGAGGTGCCATCGCTCCGGTCCGTGCAACAAAACCCCCGGGTCCAACCGCACCACCCACAGCTCCGATCGGGCGGTAGCCACCTGCCAGGAGGACCCCACGTACTTCGCCCACCCCCGCAGGCGGATGACCGCACCTGGGACCTGCGACCTCCACGAACCCGTCCGGCTCCACGTGCGGAAGAAGCTGGAGCATCCAGCGCCGGACTCCGGCGCCCTCGTAATGGGCGTCTGCACGATCCAGCAGGGCCTGGAAGAAGTCTTCGTACTGGGCCAGCTCGGCCGCCTCGAGGATGCGTTCGAGGTCGGCACCGCTGGGGAGGGAGTCGGGAGACATGGGAGATCCGGGGGTTCTGGAGTGGGAGAAGGTGAAGTGGGCAAAGCGCGTGGATCCTCGGCCGCAGGACCGTCGGAGGGGAACCCTGGCTCGGCCGCCCTCGGTACCATACCCTTGGGATGACGATGAACCGCCCCTGCTGGACGAGCCCAGGATCGCCGCCCCCGCCACCTTTGCCATTCATGCCTGACATTCGGCGCTTTCAGCCAGGCGACTGGCCGGCCGTGTGGAGCATCCTCGAGCCCGTCTTCCGTGCCGGGGACACCTACGCGGTGGACATGGAGGTCTCCGAGGAGGCCGCCCGCAAGCTGTGGGTCACCTCGCCCACCGCCACCTTCGTGTTCCGCGACCAGGGCGAGATCCTGGGCACCTATTACATCAAGCCGAACCATGCCGGGCCCGGGAGCCATGTGTGCAACTGCGGCTACGTGGTGCCACCCGGCGCCCGCGGCCGGGGAATCGCAACCGCCATGTGCAAGCACTCTCAGGAGGAGGCCGTCCGGCTCGAGTTTCGCGCCATGCAGTACAACCTGGTCGCGTCCACCAACCGCGGGGCGGTGCGTCTCTGGGAGAAGCTGGGCTTCGAGAAGGTGGGCACCCTCCCCGGAGCCTTCCGCCATCCCCATGAAGGATATGTGGACGCCTTCGTGATGTTCAAGCAGCTCCAGAAGTGACGGCGTCACCCGCCGGGCTACGGGAGCCCCCTGGCAGGGTGCCCAGAAAGCGAGGTTTCAATTCGATCGTCCTCCCGGAGGGTGGGTGTGGGTAGTTCGGCGAACCCGGCCTCGATCTCCGACCTGCCCGCCGATCCACACCAGGGCCAGGAGCCCTCCCACCGCGGCCAGGGAGAGGGCTATCACCCCCGCCGATGATTCCGGCAGCACGAAGATCGCACCCGGGTCCGTGACCAGCCCCACCACCACCATGAGGACGCCGTTCCAGATTCCGTGGAGCGCCACTCCGGTCCAGATAGAACCGGTCAGGTATACGGCACTTCCCCACACCACCCCCATGGCGAAGGGCATGACGAGAAAGCCCACATGCCCATACCAGGCGTGGACTACGGCGAAGGCCAGCGCGCTGCAGAAGATGGCCGACGCAGGCCCCAGGGTTCGCTCCAGCGGACGCTGAATCCAGCCGCGAAAGCAGAACTCCTCGATAAGGGGTCCCATCACGACAGCGTAGGCCGTGAGAACGAGCCATCCACTCCGAGTGCTCGCCAGCTCTTCCAGTTGGTTCGGTCCGGACGGCGCGACGGGTGAGTGGATCGCCCCGGTCCACAGTTGGAGAAGGCCACCGACGGCCAGGCCGAAGACGATCATCGGCAGCCCGGCCAGCACAACCCATTTCAGCGCCGGCCCGGGAGGACGGAGCCGCACGATGGCGGCGGCCCGGCCCCGACGTCCGTGGGAACCCCGGCGCAAATGGAGCGCCACGAAGGCAAGTACGCATGCGGCGAACCAGACCAGCGCCGGGACCACGGGCAGGAGAAGCCCGATGGAGGCCACCGCCACCGAAAGGATGAGGAGCACCACGCCGATGGCGACGTCGCCCGCCGCGGATCCGCTAAAGTGAATGAGCCTCCTCCTCCTTTTCATTCCGCGCATGGGAGGCGGCGTAATACTGGGTCTTCATCAGTCTCTGAGAGTCGCCCTGTTTTCCGTTTGCCCGGTGGCCCACCGGCGGGTCGCCAGCTCAGGTGCCCATCAGCACCTCGGCGAGCCGCTCGGCCGGCAGGTTTCCTCCGCTCAGCACGCCCACGACCTTCCGTCCCCGGAGCTGGTCCCGCATTTGGAGCGCCGCGGCAAGAGGGGCCGCGCCCGCCCCCTCGGCCACGAGACTTGCCTCCGTGGCCAGGAGCCGGACGGCCCCGTCGATCTCGGCATCGGGGACCAGCACGAAGTCGGCAAGCCCTTCTTGCATGACCTCCATCGGAAGGGCGAAGGGGACCCGGGTCGCCAGCCCTTCGTGCCGGGAGTCCATCCGGGGGTGGGGTTCCAGGTGACCGGCCTTCCACGCTTCGTAGGCCGCCGGCGCTTCCGCGGACTGGACGCCGATCACCTCCGTCTCAGGTCGCAGGGCCCGGGTGACCACGAGATCGCCCGCCGCCCCGCTTCCCCCGCCCACCGGAACGAGCAGGACGTCTGCGTCGGGGAGCGCGTCCAGCACCTCCAGAGCCACCGTGCCCACGCCTGCCATGTGGAGGGGCTCGTTGGCCGAATGGACATAGCGGTAGCCTTCCCGGGCGGCCTCCTCCTCACACGCCTCGCGCGCCTCGTCGAAATCGCGGCCCACCCGCCGGACCTCAGCGCCCAGCGCCTCCATTGCGGAGAGCTTCACGGGGTTCGGGTCCTTGGCGGGCACGTAGATAACGACCCGGACCCCGAACAGTCGTCCGGCGAAGGCCAGGGACTGCCCATGATTCCCCGTGGACGAGGCCACGATCCCGGCCTGCCGCTCCTGATCGGAGAGGCGAGCCACGAGGTTCACCCCTCCCCGGACCTTGAATGCCCCCACGGGCTGCAGGTTCTCGCACTTCACGTAGTAGTCGCACCCCAGCCGCTCGGAGAGCTTCCACGAGCGGACCAGCGGGGTGGGTGGCAGATGAGGCGCGATCGTCTCCCGAGCGGCGCGGACATCGTCGAGGGTGGGAGGAGGGGGCGACGGCGAATTCATGACGGACTCCCAGGGCAGAATGAAGATGGCTCCACAGTGGGACGAAGGCCTCAGCCCGGCATCAATGCCAGATACGCGCCCACGGGGTCCCGGACCACTGCATACCTGTACTCCCCACCCTTCCCCTGGACCACCTGGACGACGTCGCCTCCTTCGTTGCGCACCCGACGGAGGCTTTCGGCCAGGTCACCCACAGGCAGGTAGATGAGCCAGACAGGTGGTAGATCCGCGTTCACGCCGCGGGCATGGCAGACTCCCGCAATCACGGTTCCATCTTCACCGAGCATGTTGTAGTCGGCGTAGCGCTCACCCCCGTCCTCCATCTCCACATTCTGGGCTGACCAGCCGACGACCTTCGAATAGAAGTCCCGGGTCGTGGAGGCGCCGGAGACCGTCAGGTCAAGCCAGTAGATCCGGCCCACAGGCGCCGCCATGTCGGGCAATGCGACCCCGTCACCTAGGGAGATCGCCTCCGCGGGAACGACAGGGATGATCCCGAACGCCGCCCCGTTCGGGTCGAGTAGCACCGCCCATTGGCTCTTCCCGTCGTCATCCTTCGCATACATCAGCACGCTTCCCCCCAGATTGATCGCACGGTCCACGCTGGCCGCCACGTCGGCGACCTGGATGTGCGGCATCCACTGGAGCGGAAGATCGGCATACTCCGCGCTGCGCTCTCCCAGGCCGATGACGGGCATGCCCAGATTGTTCATCAGATCTTCTTCGCGCCAAAGCGGATTCTCGCCCGTGCTGAGCACACGCGAGTAGAATCGCACCTCCGGCTGGTGCTCGGGGACGGCGATATCGGCGCTGAGGACGGCGCCGACGCCAGGCACGAAGGGTTCGCTCATGAGTGGGATCTCCAAGCCGGATCAAGGCAGATACACAATGACCGGAATAATCTCGCTGAGCTTCGCCCACTCCAGGAGATCGGCGACCACAAACACCAGAGGGATTGCCAGAGCATCTCGAAGACCTGAGCTGAAGCGCGGCATATCAACCAGCCGCTTTCTCGTACCGAGTTCGTCCTGTAGGCGTGATTTAAAGGACGGAATCAGCATTGGGACGCGGCGGCTGTATTTCTCATACTCCTCACCAAACAGGCGCAGGAGCTTCCGCTCCTCCGCACGCATGGTAGGAAGATGAGACATCAGAAATACCAACGCGAACATCGCCGCAAGCGCGAGTGACTCAAACGCAAGTCCCGCCCCTATGAATCCAGCCAGGCTGAATAAGTACAAAGGGTGTCGCACCACTCGGTAGGGCCCGTCCGCTACCAGCACTTCGTCCTTCTTTCCCGCTATGTACGCCCCGGCCCACACCCGTCCACCCATGGCCACGAGCAAGAGCACCAATCCGGAAGAGGCCAACAGACGATCCCATATCGACCCCTCAGGGTGAAGATGGTGCGAGAGAATCGCAAGGATCACGACGGGCACCAGAAGAGCCCGGGTAAGCCGTAGACGCTGATTCATGTTCCTTTCGACGTCCCAGTCGCGAGTAGAATGCGAACAGCTACATGGATTGATATCTCTTTCAACGTACTCCCACTCCTCCATGATCGCCACGAGGGGCACACCCTGTGGTCCCATTTTCAAATGGAAATTGCGGAACCTGATGTGATACCTGGCAGTGAGCCTGGTGTCGTGAGGTCTAATTCTCCTCAGGCTGCTGCCTGCCTCTCCTTGGAGGCGCAAGCAGCGTCCGGGACGGGTCGGAGGTCAGGCCCAT
>SKVI01000385.1 GCA_007129525.1 Gemmatimonadota bacterium
AATATCAACTCCTCGAGAACCACGACCGAGTCGTTGATGGGCGGGGGTTCCGCCTGGCTGAGAAGGAGCGTGGCGGCGACCGCGGCAGCAGCCACCGTCCCCGGAACCAGCAGGCGACTCCATGACTCCATGACCTGGGCGAACGTCACCCGCGCACTGCGTTGACGCCGTAGGAGTTCGGGCATGGCTTCGGCCATCACCCGATCCTGGAAGCGGGCCCAGTACCACACATCACTCCCACCCGGATCCAGCTCCTCGAAGTCCGGAGTCCGTCCGGGAATGTCGCTTGTCTCGTCGTCGTGTATCATCCGGTCCGCTCCCTTTCCTCCGCCCACGGGGGGGTCGAAAGCTGTTCACGAAGCTTCTTTCTGGCATAGTGGAGGTGCGACCGCACCGTGCCTGATGGCATATCCAGGTGTTCTGCGATTTCCCTGTGCTTCCAGCCCTCCAGATCATGCAGAAGCACAATTTCCCTCTGTACCAAACTGAGCACATCCAGCGCCCTCAGGATCCGGGCCCTGAGCTCTGCCCTCTCCGACACCTTCTCCGGACCGGGCTGACGACTGGGCACGGTGATGGGAATCGGCTCGCTCTGCCGGATCCGCTCCCGGCGCAGGAGGTTCCGACTCCGATTGCGCACGATGGTGAGAAACCATCCACCGAATCTGTCCGGATCGCGACACTCCTCGAGTCGGGCGAGGGCCGCCGCGAATGCCTCCTGCGCGGCGTCTTCGGCGTCTTCGTGGCGTCGGGTGACCGAGAGAGCCACGGAGTACGCCGCTCGTTGATACCGAAAGACCAGCTGTCCGAACGCCGCCGAATCTCCTTCAGACGAACGCCGCACCAGCTCGGCATCGCTGAGCGCTGTCAGTTCATCCATAAAGACACCGGAGGCTTGAGAGCTGTTGAGGCGGAGCGGCGAGAATCCTTTCCCTGCATACTGTACCATCGAAGGTATCCGGGTCGGTCGTTCCGGGGCCACCCCCCTCCCGTCTGGCGAGGGGTCTCATCCCAGAGGACCTGTCCAGCGACCTTCTACTTTGAGCGTATACCCCCCTGAAAGGTCAGAGTGGTCCTCGCAGGAGGAAAGGTCGGCAACCAGGCACGCTCAGGTGAGAAGCACGGCCAGATAAGAAACGCCGCCGCATGGAGGTTTGCGGCGGCGCAACTCGAAATTCAGGGGGGACCTCCCGCTCAGGCTCGTTTCCCGTGCGGGATCCTCCGCTCCGTCAGGTCACGAGGCGACCTTCCAGCGGCCGAAGGGAAGTGTGGGGGTCGCGGGAATTCGCTCACCGTACACGAATGCCCGAACCCGGGGGTGCTGACCGGCGAGGCGGGAGCCCACTCCGCCATCGGCAATGACGATCCCAGGAGCGTCACCGTTCCTGGCCTGCCCGTTCAGACCGGAGGCCGAAGACCGGGAATCCCGGGAGGGGTCGGCACCGGCCCCTGCCTGCGAGGCGTTCTTCTGGATCTTCATCGTTGGCTTGCTCGTGCGATTGGGGAAACAGCTACCTCCGAGTCGCCAGACCACGTCACCTTTCATGGCCCGGGAGCACCGGTCGTGCTTCCCTGGGGTCGCAAGGGGCGTGCCCAAACCGGACAAACGTACAAACCCTTTATGGGCCGAACGTTAGAGATCTTGGGGGACACCTGAGGACCATCGTCCCGTGTCGTTTTCACACGGATTGGTGCGTCGTTTGAACACGGTGCCTCTCCGCCCTCCGTTCAACGCCCCCGGGTTCGCCGCCCCTTTCCGCCCCGCCGCCTGCCTCCTCCCCGCGCTTCGGAGGCGTCCTCCCCTCCCGAGGGGTCTACGTCCCGGAAGGGCCGGGAACGGTCCAGAAGCTCAGCCAGCTGCACGGGCGACAACTCCTCGAGGGAGCGGGCTGCGGTCCACACCTCTCGCCGGATTCGGTCCTCCGGGTCAGCGGCCCTTCGAAATAGAACCAGGAGCAGCAGGGCCCCCGAGTCCGGAGCGGTTCCGCTGCGAGTACGACCACCGCTCACGGCAACCCACGACTCACCTTCCGCCTGGAACTCGATGCTGACCTCGGGCGCGGCGGACGGCTCAATCTCGTCCTCGGCCACCGAGTCGCTGGTCCCGGGCATGAGATCGCGAACGGGTGTGGGAGCCGGCGCTGGGCTGTCGGAGCCTTCGTCCGCGTCCGCAGGCGCGTCGGCCTTCGGACCCCGGACCGGGTCCGGGCCCGCCTGATTGTCGCCGGCGTTTGAATTGGGCTCGTTCATGCTAGCCGTCCACCTGGCCGGCCAGCGCACCGCTTTCCCACAAGCGAACCCGCCGCAAGCGGGCCTCTCCCGGCACCCGGGGCCGGATCCGGTCCCAGAACCACCGGGCCAGGGATTCGGTGGAAGGTTGCATGACCCCGTCCCGCACCTCGGGAATGCTCTCGTTCAAACTTGTGCCGTCCAGCGGTCCCACGATGACGGCAAGAACGGCATCCAACCCCTCAAGGTCCGCCACGAAACCGGTTTCCGGATCCGGCTCGCCCTCAACCACCACCTCGAGCTGATACTCGTGCTCATGCGGGTGAACCTGATCCCCGAAATGGGCCTCGTTCCAGGCCTCCGATTGATCCGGACGCCCGTAGTGGTGGGTTGCGACGAAGTTCACGACTCGCATGAGTGAGGTTTTCGGCATAACCGACAATCGCTCCTGGGGCTGCGGCCGGCCACGGCTCCGGAGTCGTGCCGACCGATGATGCGCACCGTGGACCCCACGGTCGCTGGAGGTTACTCTACGCCACCACGACGGTTCCTCCCAACACCCACTCCAATGCCCCCCGCTCTCGACCCCTTCTTCGCTCCCGATTCCATTGCCGTCATCGGCGCCAGCCGCCGCCCCGGGACGGTGGGGTACCAGATCGTGGACAACCTGGTCACCCACGGCTTTCAGGGAGCCGTGTACCCGGTGAACCCGAAGGCCCGCGCCGTCCATTCCTTCCCGGCGTGGCGGTCGGTGCGAGACATTCCCGGGCCCGTGGACCTGGCCATCGTGGTGGTCCCAAAGGACCTGGTGCTGGAGGTGGTGGAGGAGTGTGGAGCGAAGGGGGTCTCGGCGGTGGTGGTCATCTCGGCGGGGTTCCGGGAGGTGGGGGAAGAGGGCGCACGGCGGGAGGCCCAGCTCATGGATCGGATTCGGGCCCACGGGATGCGCCTGGTGGGCCCCAACTGCATGGGGGTGCTGAACACCGACCCAGACGTCCAGATGAACGCCACCTTCGCTCCCACCATGCCCCCCGCCGGCCCGGTGAGCTTTCTCTCTCAATCCGGCGCCCTGGGGGTGACGATTCTGGACTACGCCGCCGAGTACGGCATCGGAATCCGGAACTTCATATCGGTGGGCAACAAGCCCGACGTCTCGGGCAACGACCTCCTGGAGCACTGGGAGACGGATCCGGAGACACGGGTGATCCTCATGTACCTGGAGACCTTCGGGAACCCCAGGCGATTCACCCGCATCGCCCGTCGGGTCGCACGCAAGAAGCCCATCGTGGTGGTGAAGTCGGGCCGGACCGTAGCTGGAGCCCGGGCCGCGTCGTCCCACACCGGATCGCTGGCGGGGAAGGACGCCGCGGTGGACGCTCTGCTTTCGCAGTGCGGGGTCATGCGAGCCGACACGGTGGAAGAGCTCTTCGACCTGGCCATGGCCTTCGGCTCCCTGCCACTCCCCCGCGACAACCGGGTGGCCATCGTCACCAACGCCGGCGGTCCCGGCATCATCATCGCCGACGCGTGCGAGTCCGAGGGATTGGAGGTGGCCCAGTTCACGCCGGAGACCTTGACGGAGCTCAAGGGGCTTTTTCCCGAAGAAGCCTCGGTGCAGAACCCGGTGGACATGATCGCCACCGCCACGGCGGAAAGCTACAGGGCAGCACTGGACGTGGTCATGAAGGATCCGGGTGTGGACGCCGCCATTGCGGCCTTCGTCCCACCCCTGGGCGTGAGACAGGAGGATGTGGCCCATGCCATCGTGGACGTGGCGCAGCGCCATCCCGAAACACCGGTGCTGGCGGTGCTCATGGGCCGAGAGGGGCTTCCCCAGGGCCGCCAGGAACTGCGGTCCGCCGGGGTGCCGGCCTACATCTTCCCCGAGTCCGCCGCCCGGGCCCTCATGGCGCTCTACACGTACGGTCGCTGGCTCGAGCGACCCGTCCAAGCGCCCAGGACCTTCCCTGCGGACACCGACGGAGCCAGGGCGCTCCTGGACCGCGCAGAGGCCGAGAATCGGAGTCGCCTGTTCGAAGACGAAGCCTACGAACTCCTGGAGGCCTATGGGATCCCCGTGGTCCCCCACAGGCTGGTCCAATCGGCCGACGAGGCGGTGGCCGCCGCGAAGGAACTGGGCTTTCCGCTGGTGCTCAAGGTGGTTTCCCCCCAGATTGTGCATAAGACGGAGGCGGGAGGAGTTCGGCTGAACCTGGCTGACGAGGGCCAGGTTCGGGATGGCTACGAGCAGCTCATGGCCGACGTGACGGACTACGACACCGACGCAGAGATCCGCGGTGTGCTGGTGGCGCCCTTCCGAGACGAAGGGCGGGAGCTGATTCTCGGGATGAGCACCGACCCCTCCTTTGGACCGGTGATCATGTTCGGCCTGGGAGGAATCTACGTGGAGACGTTTCAGGATGTGGCCTTCCGCCTTCCACCGGTCACCGAACAGGAGGCTGACGAGCTCATCCGGTCCATCCGGAGCTTTCCCCTCCTGGAAGGGGTGCGGGGGGAACCGGGAATCCAGATGGCGGCGGTGGTGGATGCCATACAGCGGCTCTCACAACTGGTGCAGGATCATCCACGAATCCGAGAAGTCGACGTGAATCCGTTCCTGGCCACCCCGGACGGCGCCATGGCTCTCGATGCTCGAATCGGGCTCACATCGGACCCGGACCCGTGACGGCGGCCCGCACTGGAACAGGCGCTGACCAACGGGGGCACCTGCGGGCACTGAAACACCGGAGGAAAGACGCGTGACGGAACATTCCGAAGGAGTGGACCTGGAGCGCCCCCCGCAGGATGCCCAGCGGGACCACTATGTGCGAATCCTGGAGTTCTACCAGCACGTCCGTGACATCCTGCTTCAACTGCGGGCCGACGTGGACGCCCTCTCGACGCCCAGCGCCACCACCACCCAGGCCGACCGTCCCGAGGGCGTGGCCCTCTTGACCCGTCTCACATCGGCACTGGACGAGGTCCTCGAGACGGCTCGATCCGGGGAGGGTCAGATCCACCGGGAGCTCACGAGACTCCTGGAGGAAGGAACCGACGGCGAGGATGATCTACCCCCGGGACTGGCCCGGTTCGTGGCGGACCGGGCTTCGTCGCCGGGTTTCGAGTACGAGGTCGCACACGACCCCATCCGAGGCCGGGTCTTGCGGTGGACCGAGCACACCGAGGACGGGTGGATTCGGGGAAGTGGGCTCCTCTACGAAAACCCCCACGCCTGGATCGAGGAGTAGGACCCATGGCGCTCAGGGCAACGTTTCCGTTCGGCAGAGGGTCGGCGGAGGATCGCCGCGTCGAGGACCTCACGTCGCCCACTCAGGCGGCGCTCGTAGTGGCCGGCGTCTACGCTCTCCTTGCCGTGGTCTGGATCGTCTTTGGCCGCCGGCTCCAGGCGTGGTTGGCAGAAACGGCGCCGGCGGCGACCCCGTGGCTACAGCCGCTGGAGCAGTGGGGGCTCGTGGTGGTCACTGCCACGGCCCTCTTCGTGGTGATCCGCGTGCTTCTCCGACGCAGGAACAAGACCGCGCAGGCCCTTCAGGAGGTCAACGACAACCTTCGAAGCCACCTGCAGCATTCTCCATTGGCCACGGTGGAATGGGACCGTGAGTTTCGGCTCAAGCGCTGGTCCAGCAGGGCCGAAGAGCTCTTCGGGTGGCCGGCCGAGGAGGCCCTGGGACGCTCATGGCTGGATTGGGACCTGATCCACCCCGACGACCGGTCTTCGGTGGAACGGCTCCTCCAGAACATTCGCCACAAGGAGCCCGGCGGCACACTGGTGGTTCTCCGCAGCCGCCGTCGTGACGGAACCGAGATCGCCTGCGAGTGGCACGTCTCCTGGACCCGGGACAGTCGGGGGCGTTTCGGCTCCATCCTCTGCCTGGTGCACGACATTACCGGGGACCGGGAGATCATGGACGAGATGCAGCGCATGATCAGGGACCTGGAACTGAAGGTGGCTCGCCGCACCCGCGATCTGGCCTCGGCCAATCGGGATCTACGTGCCTTCACCCACTCCATCTCCAACGACCTGCGAGCTCCGGTGCGGTCCATGATCGGATTCACCGAGCTCCTGCGAGACCGGTACGGCGAGGACATCCCCACCGACGCCCGCAAGCAGCTCGTATACCTGCTGGCGGCGGGCCGACAGCTCGACCACCTCATCGAAGACCTCATGGAGTACGGGCGCCTGGGCGGCCAGGGCATCACCCTCGAGCCCGTGGATCTCCTGGAGGTGGCCGGGAAGGCGATCCGCTCGCTCGAGACCGCCTTTCCCGAGGCGGAAGCGGCAATCACCCTCCCTGACGAAACCGAGACCATCCCCGCCGACCGAGCCCTCCTCCGGCAGGTTCTCACCAATCTCCTGGAGAATGCCCTCAAGTACCGGCATTCGCGGCGCCCGGCCCGGATCGAGCTCACCACCGAACGGGGGGACGACGAGGTCAGGGTACGGGTTCGGGACAACGGACCCGGCATTCCACCGGAGCATCGCGAGCGGGTCTTCCGGCTGTTCGAACGGCTGCATTCAGAGGAGAGTCACCCGGGCACCGGGATGGGCCTGGCCGTCGTCCGCAAGGCCATGAACCTCATGGGGGGACAAGTCACGGTTCACGATCACGACGGGCCGGGGGTCACCTTCCTCCTGCGCTTTCCGGTCTACAGCCCGCTGGTAGCCGGGCCCCCGGATTCCGAGCGGCTGGATGGCCGTGGGGCAGACGACACCGATGCGTCTACGCCGGACAGGGTCAGGGACGCCACCCATACCCCGTCATGAGTTCCTTGGGACTCCCTTCAAGACCCTGAGGGCATCGGTCCCGTAGAACATCTCGATCCACCTGGCCTGCTGGGGCGTCACCCGGCGCACGGCCCAGACCAGGTGCACGTGGTTGGGCTCGGACGGGCTCGTGAGCAGGGGCATACCGGCCTCCTCGGGGGTCCGGTTCCCCTTCCGGTTGTTGCAGGGCGAGCAGGCGGTGACCACGTTCTGCCAGGTGTTCAAACCACCCCTGGAGACCGGGAGCACGTGGTCCCGGGTCAGGAACTGCCTACCGCGAAGCTCCTTACGGTGCCGACCGCAGTACTGACAGGCGTACTCGTCCCGGGCAAAGAGAAAGGTGTTGGTGACCTGCCGCCTGAACCGTTGGGGGACGTGAATGTAGCGGACCAGGCGGATGACGGTGGGACACGGGAGCTCGTCGTGCTCGGAGCGGAACCGCCGGGCCTCATCCACCTCGAGGATCTCGGCCTTGCGGTCGAGCACCAGCCGAACCGCCCGTCGGGCGGAGACGAGCGTCAGGGGCTCGAACGACGCATTCAGCGCCAGGCAACCCATTGGGTGCGCACCTCCCCGGCAAAACAGGAGTCCCCGCCGCCGACAAGACGATGTCTGCTGCGGGACGACTTCGTGAGACCGGAGATACCCCGTCGATCCCCGGCGGGTTGCGGAGAATCTACGGGCTCAGCCTCCGGCGGTCCAGACGGTCGTTGACGAAGCGGAACGGCCTTTCAAAGGAGAGCCACCGGATCCCGGTCCACCACCAGGCGTACATCGCCGGCCGGCACCGGCGCCGCCTCCAGCAGCGCTCGTAGAAGTCGAGTGGTGGCGGCCGGCGTGCCTCCACGCAGGAAGAAGTGCCACCGCCACCGCCCGTGCAGGCGCTCGATGGGTGCCGGCGCCGGTCCCACCACCGTCGCGTCAGGGCCCAGCTCCCGGAGCCGGCGTCGCACCCAACTGGCCGCTTCCTCCGCTCCCTCAGCCGCCAGGTCCGACGCCGGCGAGCTCACCACGACGTTGACCAGACGCGTGAGCGGCGGGTACGGGGGAGCCTTTCGCTCCGAGAGCTCTCGGCGAGCGAACCCTTCGAAGTCGTGGGAGAGAGCCGAGCTCACGGCGTAGTGGTCGGGTACCGCGGTCTGAATCAGAACCTGCCCGCCCCGATCGCCTCGACCCGCCCGCCCCGCCACCTGGCTCAGGAGCTGGAAGGTCCGTTCGCTGGCCCGGAAGTCAGGGAGGTGAAGCCCCACGTCAGCGTTCACCACCCCCACCAGGGTGACGCCCGGAAAGTCGAGTCCCTTGGCGATCATCTGCGTGCCCAGGAGTATGTCCACCTCCCCGCGCCCCACCCGGCCCAGGATCTCGGCGTGTGACCACTTTCCGGCGGTGGTATCCACGTCCATGCGGGCCACCCGGGCCTGGGGGAAGGTCTCGGTCACCACCCGTTCCACCTGTTCGGTTCCCAGCCCCCGATACGACAGGTCGGTGTCACCACACCGGGGACAGCGGCTGGGCACTCCCTCCTCGTGCCGACAGTGGTGACAAAGCAGTCGCTTGCGCCGCCGGTGATAGGTGAGCGACACCGAACACCGGGGACACTCCTGCACCTCACCGCATCCGCGGCACTGGATGAACGAGCTGTACCCCCGCCGGTTCAACAGCAGGATGCTCTGTTCGCCCCGCTCAAGACCCGCCTCCACCGCTTCCACGAGGGTGGCGCTGAGGACTCCGGAGCTCGACCCCGTTCCGCCACCTCCGGATCCGCCGGACGGGGGCTGGGCCGCCGGATCCCGACCCCGCCGCAGGTCCACCACCGCCACCGGTGGCATGGGGCGCCCCCCCACCCGCTCCGGAAGAGTAAGGAGGTTGAACTTCCCCCGGGCGGCGTTCTGCCAGCTCTCCAGCGACGGAGTGGCGCTGCCCAGCACGCAGACGGCGCCGGCCATCCGGGCTCGCATGACCGCCACGTCCCGGGCATGGTAGCGCGGTGCCTCCGACTGCTTGTAGGACGAGTCGTGTTCCTCGTCCACCACGATGGCGCCCAACCTCGGCACTGGCGCAAACAGGGCCGATCGGGCGCCCACCACGATAGCCTTCTGCCCGTCTCGGATCTGCCGCCACTGATCGTAGCGTTCACCGTCGGAGAGAGCGGAGTGCAGAACCGCCACTTCGTCACCGAACCAGGCCCGAAACCGCGATACAGTCTGGGGGGTCAGGGAGATCTCCGGAACCAGGACGATGGCCGAGCGGTCCTCCTCCCGGACCAGGTACCTCAGGAGCTGTATGTACACCAGCGTCTTCCCGGACCCGGTTACTCCGTGGAGGAGGAAGGGAAGCGGAACGTCTTCTGCCTCCCGGTCGGCCAGGATGCGTGCCAGGGCCTGGCGCTGCGCCGGGGTCGGCTCCAGGGGGACGGCGGGGGCCGCGGGCGCCTGACCGAAGGGATCCCGGAGCACCTCCTCCTGGCCCAGCTCCACCAGGCCCTTCTCTTCCAGACCCCGAACCACCGATCGGGAGAAGCCGTCCTCCTTCAGCAGGGTGGCCAGCGCCCGGCTGCCACCTGAACGCCCCAGCAGCTCGAAGCACTCCCGCTGCCGGGCAGCCCGCCCGAAGGTTTCGTCCCGGGTAGCCAGATCGGGAATCCAATCCACCAACCGGACCACCTTGCGATGCCGAATCGGGGGACTGGGAGGAGGCTCGGTCCAGTGTTCCAGGAGTTTCTCTCGGCGCAGTCGGCGGATCTCGGGCCAGATGGAGCCCATGTCCAGCGACCTCCGGAGAGGGGAAACCCGGACCGGCCCGTCGCGCTGGCCCACCGCAGCCAGGACCTGCCGGGCCCGGGACGGCAGCTCCACCGGCACCAGGGCACCACCGCCCTCCCGTTCTGCGCGGATCTGTTCCCTTCCGCGGGACGTGGGCTGGATCAGGTCACGTCCACCGTCGGAGAGCACCGACGGCAACATGCTTCGGAGGACCAGCCCTGGAGGGGTCACGTAGTATTCGGCCACCCACCGCGCCAGCCGAAGGAGGTCCGGCGGGACGGACGGCCGATCTTCCAACACGTCGAGCACCGACCGGATCCCCCGAACTCCCCGGGGATCGCCGGGGCCCACGACCCACCCCACCCGTTCGCTTCGTCGAAACGGCACCAACACCCGTGTGCCGGGCTGGGGCGTCTCCCCGTCCAGCCGGTAGGTAAAGCTTCGGAAGACCGGGAGTGGCAGCGCCACGTCCACGTGGGCGCTCACAGCCAGTGGATCCTCCACACGGCCGCCGATCCAGGGGCGCCACCCGGTGACGGCATCGAATCAGGTGGTGGGAAAGAGGAGGAGGTCCTCCTGGGGGTCGGGCGTCGTGATTTCCGGCCCATCAGGACCCCAGAAGACATTCACCTCGCTTCGGACTCCGATCTCTCCGGGAATGTAGACACCGGGTTCCACGGAAAAGCCGACGCCCGTGAGAAGCCGGCGCTCGTCCCGGGTCTCCAGGTGGTCCAGGTTGGGACCCGACCCGTGGAGGGAGCTGTCAATGGAGTGACCCAGGCGATGGACGGACCACTCGCCCAGTCCCCTGGCCTGCAGGAGTGACCGGGCCATCTCGTCCACCTCCCATCCCTGTACGGCCGCTCCGGCCCGTGCCCGTTCCTCGAGCATCTCCAACGCCCCGTTGCGGGCGTCGCGGACGGCATCCCACACCTCCTTCATCCGGGGTGTGGGCTCCTCGCCCAGGACCCCCATCCAGGTCTGGTCCGCCGGAATCCCACCGTCAGGAAACGCACCCCACAGGTCGATGAGGACCATCTCCCCACGCTTCAGGGGCTCACCCCTTCCCACCGGGTCGTAGTGGGGGTCCGATGCCCGGGGGCCAATGGCTACGATACAGCCCACCTGCTCGGAGAGCCCCCGCTCCGCCAGACGGCCCTCGATCCAGTCCATGAGCTCGCTCTCACCCAGCGGGTCGTCTCGTCCCGCGGCCGCCGCGGCCCGTCGGAAGGCCTCCATGGCGGTCTCGCGAACCACGCCGGCGGCCCGCCGATGGAGCTCCAGGCCCCGCTCACTCCACCGGGAATGGAAGGCGGTGATCAGATCGCCGGAAGACACCACCTCGACCCCCTGCGCCCGCACCATCTCCACCACACCTGCAGGGACCCAGTCAACCATGGGCACCGCCGAGTCCGGAGAATACTCCATGGCCACCCGCTCCACCCGCTCCAGGAGTCGGGTCAGCTCCTGGTCCAGCTCTCGCCAGCTGCTGTAGGTGACCCGATCCCAGCGCCACTGCCGCCAGGCGGAGGTCTCGATGGAGTGGTGCAGGAGTCGGGGCTCGCCCTCGGCCGGAAAAAGAGCGAAGGCCCGGCGTGTCGTCTTCCCCAGACCCAGCAGTCGATGGGCCAGGGGGTTGTGGTCGCCCAGGTCGTAGAGAAGCCATCCGTCGGCTCCCAGGTCCTCCAGGAGCTGCGGGAGCTCAGCCATCCCGTCCGGGTCCAACAACCCGTGGGGGCCGCTCACCTGTCTCCCCCACCACTCTGGAAGAGGGGCAGGTCCTTCACGTTCCCATCCTCGCTGCCTTCGGCGTTGTCCGGACCGCCCTCGGCCTCCGCCTCGTTCACTTCCGGGGATGCCCCATCGGCCCGGGGGGCGCCGTCCCGCCCTCCACGTTCGTCAGGCGTCTCCACCGTGTCGATGTCGCCGCCACGGTCGGAGGCACTCTTCTTGGTTCCCTTGAGCATGTCCAGCCCCAGAATCCGTTCCCGGGTCAGGAGGCGGTGCACCTCCCGCTCCCGTGCCAGAACCGTCCGAACTCCCCGCCATCCCCAACGGTGCCATGCGCGCCGGAGAATGCCCAGCTTCTCCGGAAGGGAAAAGAGTTCGGAAAAATCCGGGAAGGGTTTCTTGACCTGAGGTCGGAAGGCGGTCTTCTCGTCGGACCAGGCCTCCGTGTGCAGGCGCACGACGCCGGCCGCGCGGAGGTTGCGTTTCAGCTCCACCAGCATGACGGGACGCGCACCGAGGTGGCGGGAGAGCAGGGCCCGGCGTTCAGCATCCACCGGCGCCTTCCACACGAGTTGCACCAGCACGATGTTGCCTCCGGGGCGGGTCACGCGCACCAGCTCGCGGATCACCTGGGCGGGGTCGGCATTCGCCGTCACCCCCAGTTCACCCACGGCGATGTCGAAGACCCCGTCGCGATACGGGAGGCTCGCCATGGGCCCGTGCTGGAACTGGGCCCGCTCCTGGAGGCCGCCTTCGCGGGCGCGCCGCTCGGCCCGCTTGACCAGAACCGGATCCTCGTCCGCTCCACACGCCTGAACACCGAATTCGCGGACGAAGTATTCCACCGTGACACCGGATCCGCACCCGGCCACCAGAACCTCATCACCCTCCTGCATGTCGGTGAGAAGCGCGATCTGGTGGTACAGCGCACGTCCCCCCGGCGGAAAGAGAGACTTGGAGCTGAGGCGGATCAGGTCCAACATCGAGGGCTCGTCGCCCAAGAACGCGGGGATACCGTCGCGCTCCCCTACCTTCCGTTCCGAGTCCGCCGCCCTGTTCGGTGAGTCGACCACTAGAAGGTGGGGCCCTTGGAGAGTTCCAGCTTCCTGAGGGCCCGGGACTCTTCCGCCGGGCATTGCTCCAGCATGAGGCCGGGGCAATAGGGCGAGAGGAACTGTCCGATGGCCTCTTCGGCCCCCGGGTGCGGCTCGGTTGTGCCCTCCACTCCCCCGGGGGTCTGCCCATGGGCCAGGGTGGCCGTGAGTCCCGGGAGAAGGAGAGCGCTGAAGGTCTGTCGCATCGGCTTCACCTCGTCGAAGGTCGTGTGGCGGGCGCCGGTGCAAGTCTTCAATATCGCGGGATTGGTTCCGTGTCTCAAGTTCGACTGGCCGGATCCAGCCCCGCCATGGCCCTGAGGGTGGCGACCACCGCCCGACCGGTGGCTTCAGGAGCATATCCGCCCTCCAGGGAAGCGACAACCCGTCCCTGACATGCCTCCTCGGCCCACTCCATGACCATGCGGGCCGCTCCGTGAAAGTCCCGGGGTCGGAGCAGGAAGCCTCCCAGGGGGTCTTCCGCCAGGCCGTCGTAACCGGCCGATATCAGAATGAAGTCCGGTTGGAAAGCCTCACGGGCCGTCTCCAGGGCGCCGCGAAGATGATCCAGGTAGCTTTCGGGGCCGGTGCCACTGGGCAGAGGCGTATTCAGGGTCGTCCCCTCGCCGGCCCCCTTCCCCCGCTCTCTCTCCGATCCCGTGCCCGGAAAGAGGGGCGACTGGTGCAACGACAGGTAGAAGACGTTGGGATCGGTGTAGAAGATCTCCTGGGTTCCGTTTCCGTGGTGGATATCCCAGTCCACGATGGCCACCCGCTCCGCCTGACCCGACCGGATGAGGTGCCTGGCGGCCACCGCCACGTGGTTCACGATACAGAACCCCATGGCCCGGGCGTGAGAGGCGTGGTGCCCCGGGGGCCGGGCCGCCACGAAAGCGTTTCGAAGCGTGCCCACCATGACCCGGTCCACCGCTTCCAGAATTGCGCCCGAGCTGCCCAGGATGGCATCCCACGACGCGGCTGACACGAAGGTCTCGGGTCCCACCTCACGCTGCCCTCCTCCCGCCCGCTCGCACGCGAGACGGACCGAGGCGATGTGGTCCCGCGAGTGGACGTCCAGAATGGGGTCGATACGGGCCGGACGGGCCTCGATCTGGTCCACGTGTCCGTGGAGGGTCAGGAGATCCTTGCCCACCGCCGAAGCCAGCGTACGAAGCCGCCCCTGGTGGTCCGGGTGTCCCCAACCGGGATCGTGGAGAGCCGCCGCCGGGTGCATGCTGAACCCGGTGGGTGGCGCCTTGGAGTCGACCATCAGGCCTCCGGAAAGCGATCCGGTTCAGAGGAAGGGAGCACCTCAGCCCACAGACCCCGCCGGAGCCGCAGGTGTTCCCCCCTTTCGGGTTGTCCGCTCCTGCAGGGAATGCACCTGCGGCCGCACCGAGCGGAGGGCGATGATGGCATCGCATGCGGCACTCGTGGCCGACATGGTGGTCAGATAGGGCACCCGGTACGTGATGGCGGAGCGCCGCATGGCGAAGTCGTCGTACTGGGACTTCTTGCCCAGCGGCGTATTGATGAGAAGGTCCACGTCACCGCTGACGATGGCATCGACAATATCGGGGCGTCCCTCACCCACCTTGTAGATCCGCTCTGCGGCCAGCCCCAGCCGGGTCACGTACTCGTGGGTCCCTCCGGTGGCCAGGATCCGAAACCCCAGGTCGCTGAAACGCCGGAGGATGGGGGTGACTGTAGGCTTGTCGCGGTCGTTCACCGTGACCACCAGCGTGCCGCCGTCTCGGGGGAGCACGTTGTACGCACCTGCCTGGGCTTTGGCGTAGGCCATGCCCAGCGAGTCGTCGATTCCCATCACCTCTCCGGTGGAACGCATCTCCGGACCCAGCAGGATGTCAACATCGAAGCGGTTGAAGGGGAAGACGGCCTCCTTGACCGCCACCCCCTGCACCTGGGGCTCGGGGGGAGCGTCCAGCTCCGCCAGCGGCTCTCCGGCCATGACCCGGGCCGCCAGGCGGGCCAGCGGCACGCCGGTGGCCTTGCTCACGAAGGGGATGGTCCGGGAGGCCCGGGGGTTCACTTCCAGCACGTAGACCTTCCCGTCACGGATGGCGTACTGGATGTTCAGCAGCCCCACCACTCCCAGCTCCAGGGCGAAAGCTCGGGTCAGCTCACGGATGCGGTCCAGCTCCTCCGGACCCAGGCGATAGGGGGGCAGCACACAGGCCGAGTCACCGGAGTGCACCCCGGCGTCCTCGATGTGCTGCATGATGCCTCCAATGACCACGTCGGTCCCGTCGGCCAGGGCGTCCACGTCGGCCTCGAAGGCGTCCTCGATGAAGCTGTCGATGAGCACGGGGTGGTCCGGCGAGGCCTTCACCGCCCGGGCAAAATAGTCCTCCAGGGCCTCATCGTCGTAGACGATCTCCATGCCGCGCCCCCCCAGGACGTACGACGGCCGCACCAGGACCGGGTACCCCACGCGGCCTGCCACCTCCAGCGCCTGCTCCAGAGAAGTGGCGACCCCGTTGGGAGGCACCAGCGCGCCCACCTTCCGGCACACCTGTTCGAACCGCTCCCGGTCCTCCGCCCGGTCGATGGCATCCACCGGGGTGCCCAGGATGGGCACACCCGCCGCCTCCAGCCCCTCGGCCAGGTTCAGCGGCGTCTGTCCGCCCAACTGTACCACCACCCCCAGGGGCTTCTCCCGGTCCACGATCTCCAGGACGTCCTCCAGGGTCAGGGGCTCGAAGTAGAGTCGGTCCGAGATGTCGAAGTCGGTGGATACGGTCTCCGGATTCGAGTTCACCATGATGGTCTCGTATCCGGCCTCCCGCAGCGCCAGCACCGCCTGCACGCAGCAGTAGTCGAACTCGATTCCCTGTCCGATGCGGTTGGGGCCGCTCCCCAGGATCACGATCTTCTCGCGTCCGGTGGGTGGAGCTTCATCCTCGCTCTCGTACGAGGAGTAGAAGTACGGGGTCTCGGACGGAAACTCACCGGCACAGGTATCCACCACGTTGTAGGTGGGACGAATCCCCCACTCCCACCGCTGGCCCCGAATCTCCGCCTCGGACTCGTCGCGGAGTCGAGCCAACTGCGCGTCGGAGAACCCGTTCCGTTTCATCCACCGAAGTTCGTCGGCCGCCACTTCGTCGAGATCGACGTACCAGCGCTCCATCTCCACGATCTCCAGGAGCTGGTCCAGGAACCACGGATCAATGTGCGTGGCCTGCTGGATCTCCTGGAAGGTGGCGGCACGATCCGGATTATCGGACGTCGAATCCCGCGCTCCCTCTCCGTCAACTCCGCCATCCGGGTGGGCGGCCAGAGCCGCGTCCAGCGCCCTCTTGAGCTGAAAGGGGCGCTCGGCGGTGGGGCGACGGAGCGCCGCCAGAAGCGACTCCCGGTCGTCGGCCGTCAGCCCGTCATCGTCCAGGGTGTCTCCCACGACCCACCCGATCCGGTCCACCTCGAGGCCCCGGAGTCCCTTCTGCCAAGCCGCCTTGAAGGTGCGGCCAATGGCCATGGTCTCGCCCACCGCCTTCATCTGGACCCCCAGGGTGGGGTCCACCTCCGGAAACTTCTCGAAGGCGAACCGGGGGAATTTGACCACCACGTAGTCCAGGGTCGGCTCGAAGGACGCCGGCGTGTTCCGGGTGATGTCGTTGGGGAGCTCGTGCAGACGATACCCCACCGCCAGCTTGGCACCCACCCGGGCAATCGGAAAGCCCGTGGCCTTCGACGCCAGCGCCGAAGAACGGCTCACCCGGGGGTTCATCTCGATGACCAGAAGCTCACCTGTGTCCGGGCTCACAGCGAACTGGATATTGCAGCCCCCGGCCTCCACCCCAATCTCGCGGATGATGGCGATGGCTGCATCCCGCATCTCCTGAAACTCCACGTCGGAGAGGGTCTGGGCCGGTGCCACGGTGATGGAGTCCCCCGTGTGCACCCCCATGGGGTCGAGGTTCTCGATGGAGCAGACGATGATGACGTTGTCGTCACCGTCACGGACCACCTCGAGTTCGTACTCCTTCCACCCAATCACCGACCGATCCACCAGCACCTCGGTAATGGGCGAGGCGTCGAGCCCCCGTCGCACCGCCTGCTCGAACTCCTCCCGATTGTACGCGATTCCGCCCCCGGTGCCGCCCAGGGTGTAGGACGGCCGGATAATGGCAGGAAATCCCGTGTCTTCCACGATCTCCAGGGCCTCGGCCAGGGTCCCGGCAAACCCCCCGTGGGGCACCGCCAACCCAATCCGATTCATGGCGGCGGTGAACTCCTCCCGGTCCTCCGCCATCTCGATGGAGCGGGCGTTGGCACCGATGAGCTCGACCCCGTAGGTGTCCAGAATCCCCTGCTCGTGGAGCTCCATGGCCACGGTCAGAGCAGTCTGCCCCCCCATGGTGGGAAGGATGGCGTCGGGCCGCTCCTTCTCGATGACCCGGGTCACCCACTCGGTGGTGAGGGGCTCCACGTAGGTCCGATCCGCCAGCTCCGGATCGGTCATGATGGTGGCCGGGTTCGAGTTCACCAGGATGACCCGGTAGCCCTCCTCTTTGAGGGCCCGTACCGCCTGGGTTCCCGAGTAGTCGAACTCGCAGGCCTGACCAATGACGATGGGGCCGGAGCCCAGGATCAGGATGGTGTGCAGGTCGTCTCTTTTCGGCACGTCGGCTCGTCCGGGGCAGCTGGAATCTGATCGGTTGGGTCGCCGGTTAAGCTCGACTCGGCGCCCCCCGAAATCAACCCGGGCGGGAGAACCGGAAGAGCTAACGCCTGTATCGCGGCGTATGGCTCGCCGTCACCGGCACCGGTTCATCGTCCATGGCCGCCAGCTGCAGAACGGTCACCGACGGCGCCGGATCCCCCACCTCCCGGACCCTTACCCGGAAATCGGCACTCCCCGACGGTGCGGGCTGGATGATCACGGCCCGGAACTCGCCCTCCTCCACCTCTTGACTCCAGACCCTCGTACCGGAGTTGCCGACGACATCCAGCACACCGTCACCGGAGACCACCACCGCCGCGGCCCCGAAAGGACCGCCGGGTCCCTCGATGGTCACTTCCCAGTCGCCCTCTCCGCTGGGGGTGCGGTCACACCCCGTGAGCACGAGGAGGGAGGCCATCAGGACCCCGGCCAGGACCCGTCCGGCGCACCGTCGGGCACCGCATCGGAGGTTCGTCGTCATCGTCCTCCTCCTTGTCCGGATGGGGATTCCGTCGTGCCATCGGCACCCTCTCCCCCGTTCACGTCCAATCGGATGACCCACCCTCCTTCGGCAGAATCATCTCGCACGACCACGCCCGCCTGGGACGGCGAGCTCGTTGGGAGCCCAGCGGAAGTGCCTGCGGCATCGAGGAGGTCCGGGTGATCCCGGAGGTAGCTTCGCAGGTCACCCACGTCGTAGCTCCCGGTGCCGTTGCCCAGGACGTCCAGGAATT
>SKVI01000049.1 GCA_007129525.1 Gemmatimonadota bacterium
GCTGCTCCTGGAGGGCGGCGGCCATGGCGTCGAGGCGGAGGTCGCGGAGTCGGGCGAGGGTAGGTTCGAGAAGCATGATCGGTCCCTTCAGTTCAGGGGGGCGTAGTAGGCGGGACCACGGATGTTGTCGTGCTCCTGCGGGAGTTCGAGGGTGGCCTGCTCCTCCAAGGGAAGCTGATCGAGGCCGTGCTCCAGGATCGATTTGATGGATCGGTAGGAGACGCCCCGGATGCGACGGGCCCGGTGGCAGGCCGCTTCCAGCCGCTCCGGGGAGTACCGGTCCCCGAGGCGCAGGATGCCGAGGCAGGGGCGGTAACCCTGAGCCCGATTTATGCTCGTCGATTAGGTCAACCACACCTCAACTTTCCGCGTGCCCCATCCCCTACGGAATGAAAACTGCGATTTCAGGGGGATTCCGGTAATTTGAGGAGTACGTTGGACATCCTGATCCTTATTCCTGTCCAGCTCAGGCACACAAAGTCCCAAGACTGAAGCCCGAACCGGAAGAAGGTAGCTATGATGCCCAACGGGGACGACATTCAACGCGCCCTTGCCGCGGTTCAGGTGTGGGCGGACCGTTTGATCGACACGTCACGCCGGAACCCTCTTCTCTACTTCCGGGAGACCAAGACCACCGCCCTGTTCATTCCGGACCAGGAAAAAGTCACGAAGCTCTTTCAGGGTCGCAGCCTCTCCCCCTCGGACCTGGAAGGCCTTCCACTCCTCAAAGCCCAGACAGGGTCGCGGAGCGTGGAAGACATCTCTTCCGTATTCCGAAACCTTCAGCGCAGGGCGCTCCTGGATCGGGAAGAGAAGGGCGTGGAGACACTGGCTGTCGGAACCGGGTTTGCCACATGGGAATCCATGGACGGAGGGCGAAACCCCCGTGCCCCTGTGGTCCTCCTTCCCGTTGAGATCAAGCCCACACAGGGCACGCTGGAACTCCAGGCATCGGGGGACCCCCGAATCAACCCGGTTCTGCTCCACGTCCTCCGAAACGACCTGAATCTCGACATCGACGAGTCGGAACTCCTCTCCCGGCTCCCAGCCCTCAACGGGAACGACGACGGGGAAGGGAAGGACCTCCAGCCGGTATTCGACCAGCTCCGCAGCACATGCGCAAAGGTACCCGGATTCGCCATCGAAGCCGGGGCAGGACTCGGCACCTTCCGGTACCAGCGCATGGCAATGGTGTCCGACCTGCTCGGCAACCAGGAGACGATCGCCGAACAGGGGATTGTACAGGCGATCGCCGGTGCCCTGGGGCCCCGGCGGGAGATGGGCACGGATCCATCGGGTGAGCCTCCCGCCCTCGACGCACTCCATCCGGAAGAGGAGTTCCTCGTACTCGATGCCGACGCGAGCCAGAGAACGGCCATTCGTCGCGTCCTGAGGGGTGAATCGGGCGTTATCCACGGCCCCCCGGGAACGGGCAAGAGCCAGACCATTGCGAACCTGATCGCGGAGTGCGCAGCAGACGGGAAGCGCGTTCTTTTCGTTGCGGAGAAGAAGGCGGCGATCGAAGCAGTCCTCAAGCGCCTGGACGAGGTAGGCCTCGGCCACATCGCCCTCGACCTGCACTCGGCCGGACTGAAGAAGAAGGCCGTGGCCGAGTTCCTGGGCAAAGCCCTCGAGTGGATCCGTGGATCCAGGCCCATGGACGGGGATTCCGTACACGGCAGGTACACGAAGGCCCGGGACCGATTGATCGACTATACGAAACGAATCCACGCGCCCCGGAGCGACACGGGAGAGTCCCTGTTCGGGATGTGGAGCGAGCTGCTCGGTACACCCGAAAGAGCCCGAAGCGGGTTCCGGTTGTCCGGCCACCTTCTCGACTCCATCGACCGAGAGCGGGCGGAAGACGCAGAGCGGATCCTGGACCGGGCGGCGAGCGCCGCCGACCTCTTCCTTCGTTCGCCCGACCACCCATGGGGCAGAAGCAGCCTGGCCTCCCCACACGAAGTGGAAGGAGCACTGGATCTCGTTCAGCGAGTCGGGAGTCGGCTTCCGGCCGTCGCCAGGGCTGCCGAACAGGCCGGCCGTGCGATGGATGCTCCCGCACCCGAGACGCTGTCGGAGGGACTTGGCTTCTTAAGTGCGCTGGCCCGCTTCCACGAGATCAGAAGCAACTACGACGAGGTCCCGAGCGAAGACGAGCTCAGGTCACTCACGCGCGACCTTGCTCCCGCGGCAAAGGGATGGGGAAGCGTGTTCACCAACTGGCTGTCATCGAGCGAGTTCAGGCGCGCCCGCCACGAGCTCCGAAGCCGGCGACTGGAAAAGACCTCCACGAGCACCATCCTCTGGGAGGCCCGCACGATCCTCGACCAGCTCATCAAGCTCCGGAAGGCCGGCGCAACGCGGGAGGCGTCGGAATGGACCGTGGACATGGATACGGACGAGTTCCTGAGCGCGAAGTCCGAGGTCGAGGATCTTCTCGCGCTTCTTGGTACGACGGGAGACGAGATCCGGCTGGATGGCGTGTCCGAGTGGATCGGCCGCCTCCTTGAGCTTCGCCGGGACGCCGCCCTCGTTCCGGGGGCCCGCCGTCTTGAGCAGGAGCTTGCGGAAATGGGACTGGACGGGGTCATCCAGGACCTGAAGGACACCCCCGCCCCACCCAATCAGTGGGCCGCCCGCCTCCGATACGTCTGGCTCCATTCGCATCTCGACCGGATCGAGATCCGGGAGCCCGACGTCTCCGCGTTCCGCGGCCGCACCCACGACGAAACCGTCGCGGAGTTCCAGAAATGGGACCGAAGGAGAACACGCCTCGCCAGGGACCGGGTACGGCGGGAAGTGGCCACGCGAGCCGTGGCCAGCATGGACAAGAATCCGGACCAGACGTCCGTCATTCGCCGGGAAGCCAGCAGACGCAGCCGGCACATTCCCATCCGGCGCCTCTTCGAAGAGGCCGGAGACGTCCTGACGCGCATCGTCCCCTGCTGGGTGGCGAGCCCGCTCACGGTGAGCGAGCTCCTGGATTCCAGACCCGAGAGATTCGACCTCGTCATCTTCGACGAAGGGAGTCAGATCCCTCCGGAGGATGCGGTTCCCGCGATCTATCGCGGCAAGCAACTCGTGGTAGCCGGTGATCCCGAGCAGCTGCCACCCACCACCTTCTTTGCTGCCGAAGGGGCGGCGGAACTGGAGGAAGACGAGTACGCTGACGACCTCGAAGGGTTCGAGAGCATCCTGGACATCGTGCTCCCGTTCCTGTCGTCGTTCCACCTGAGGTGGCACTACCGGTCCGAGGACGAACGCCTTATCGCGTTCTCCAACCACCACATCTACGACGACGGCCTCATCACACTCCCTTCGGCCAACCCGGGCGAACGGATCCGCCTCGAGGTCGTCGGGCGCCGGATGTCCGGTGGCGGCCAGACCTCAAGTGCCAGCGCCGAGGTGTCCCGTGCGGTGGAACTCGCCCTGGAGCATGCACGTTCACGACCGACCGAGACGCTTGGCATCATCACCTTCGGCGACCAGCACCGCCGGCGCGTGGAACGAGCGCTTGACGACGCGCTGACCGAGGCTTCGGGCCCGGTCCGTGAGTTCTTCGCCTTCGATCGTGAAGAGCGGGCGTTCGTGAAGAACCTGGAAACGGTCCAGGGCGACGAACGCGACGCCATCATCCTCACGGTGGGCTACGGATGGGACGCGAACGGCAACCTCCCACACCGATTCGGGCCCCTGACCCAGGAAGTGGGATACAGGCGCCTGAATGTGGCTGTGACGAGAGCTCGGAAGCGCATGACGATCGTGAGCTCCTTCCGGTCCGAAGACGTGGACCTGAACCGTTCGGGATCCAGGGGCGTCCGTCTGCTCAAGGAGTTCCTTACTTACGCCGATTCAGGCGGAGACCGCGTTTCCTCGGACCCGCTTGCCGCGGCCGTACCATTGAACCCATTTGAGCGAGACATCAAGCTCGCCCTCGAGCGTTCGGGCCTCAACGTGGTGGGCCAGTACGGAGCCTCCCAGTACCGGATCGACCTGGTTGCGATGCATCCGGACAAGCCCGGGCTCCCGGTGCTCGCCATCGAGTGCGACGGCGCGAGCTATCACTCGTCTCCGGCCGCACGGGACCGGGACCGGATCCGACAGGAGCAGCTTGAGCGACTGGGCTGGAGGTTCCATCGGATCTGGTCCACGGACTGGTTCTACCGGAGAGAGGAAGAGATGGAGCGCGCGAAGGCATCCTACGAACGGGCGCTGGATTTCGTGAACGGGTCCGGCCCGGGAATCACCGACCTTTCGGAGGAGAATGGCTCGAATAAGGACGAGGAGGACGAGTGGACCCCGGAAGCCGTCGAGCCTCGAGGCTGGCAGAAGCCCGATATAAGACACTACGGGAGCATAACCGACATCCCGTTCCGGAAGCTCATCATCCTGGGGCGCGCGATCCTCGCCGACGGGCGCCCTCGCACACTCGACGACCTGGTGGAGGAGATGTACCAGGAAACGCCGTTCGGGAGGCGCGGAAGGCGGATCATGGCCACCCTGGAAAGGGCGGCGAAACAGGCCCGCAGCTCCATGGACGCCAGGACGTGAGCAGGCGGCGATCACCCTGATGTCATTACTTTTTTGTGCTCAGGACATTTCACGTAACGACAAGAAAACCGGAAGTGGGGTCAAGTCGAGGCGCGGAGGCGCCCGTCGTGAGCAACTCCGTTCGGCCTAGCTTCGGCCCGGGTTTCGATCAATCCCCGCTCTCGCGTGGGAATGCTGTGCCGGCCCTGCTACCGGCGGATCCCCACTCTCGTGGGGAGATGCTACTTCCGTCCTGCTGCCGGTCAATCCCCACTATCGTGGGGAAAATGCTACGCCGGCCCTGCTACCGGTTGATCCCCACCGTCGTGGGGAGATGCTACTTCGGTCCTGCTGCCGGTCAATCCCCACTATCGTGGGGAAAATGCTACGCCGGCCCTGCTACCGGTCGATCCCCACTCTCGTGGGGAGATGCTACTTCCGTCCTACTACCGGTCGATCCCCACTGTCGTGGGGAAAATGCTATGCCGGCCCTGCTACCGGTGGATCCCCACTGTCGTGGGGAGATGGTACTTCCGTCCTACTGCCGGTCGATCCCCGCACTCGCCGGGGAGATGGTACTCCATGTCGACTGCCGGTCTGTGTCATCCCCGCCTAGCAGACTGCACTTCATTTCACATTACTCGGCCGGTGGGGAAAAACCCAATCGGCCTGGAGGATCCGATCCTGTTCCATCGTAGGGGGGCTGCATGGGAAAACCCAAACCGCGTTGGGATTTTCGCTGCAGAACGTCGTATGCGCTCCCATTCGCTTGAGGAGACGGTTGTCATCGTGTGCAGCCGTGGTGCTCATGTTGGATCGTGTCCGCGTCCTTCGTCCACTCCATTATCCCCGATGTGACGATGTGTAGGAGGCGGATTACACCGGTCGTCGCACACCGGCGGTGCGACTCCCACAAGC
>SKVI01000122.1 GCA_007129525.1 Gemmatimonadota bacterium
TCATGGAGAGGCTGGGCCAGGTGGCCGGCGTGGAGGCCGAAGCCCCGTTCCAGCGGATGAGCTGGGCCCGGGCCATGGATCGCTACGGATCGGACCGGCCGGATCTGCGCTGGGACCTCGAGATCCACGACTGGACCGAAGCTCTGGGCACCGCGGACTCCAACATTCTCCGGGGCGCGGTGGAGAAGGGAGGCCGGATCCGGGGGATCCGACTGGAGGGGGGCGCGGAGCTGTCCCGGCGCCAGGTGGAGGCCATCGAGGACCAGGCGAAGGCCGCTGGCGCGCCGGGTCTTCTCTGGGCGAAGCGCACGGCGGACGGCGGCAGCGGTCCCCTCTCACGCTGGCTCGAGGAGGAGCACTGGGGTGCGCTGGAGGCCAGGGAGGGCGATCTTATGCTGGTGGCAGCCGGAGCGGACCGGGTCACGTCACCGGCGCTGGCTGCCGCCCGACGCGCGGCCATCGAGGCGCTGGAGCTTCCCCCGGCCCGGGATCACGCCTGGCTCTGGGTGCTGGACTTCCCCCTCTTCGAGGAGGAGGACGGAGTGATCTTTCCGAGCCACCATCCCTTCGTCCTTCCGCACCCCGATGACGCGGATCGACTGGCCGAGGACCCCCTGTCGGTGCGAGGGGTTGCCTATGATCTGGTGTACAACGGGGCGGAGCTGGGCTCGGGCAGTCTCCGGATCCATGACCCGAAACTGCAACGTGGGGTATTGGAACTGCTGGGGCTCGGCGCCGACGAGATCGATCGGAAGTTCGGGTTCCTGTTGGAGGCGCTGGCGTCCGGGGCTCCGCCCCACGGTGGGATCGCCCTGGGAATGGACCGGATCGTCAAGGACTTTCTGGGGGCTCCAAGCCTCCGGGACGTCATTGCCTTCCCCAAGACCACGGCGGCCCGGGCGCTCTTCGAGGGCGCACCGTCGAAGGTGGCGGAAGTGGAGTTGGCCGATCTCCACCTTAAGATTCGGCCGCGGGACACAAGAGGAGAAGAACCGGCATAGGAGCGGCGGTCCGGGGACGTTCCGGTCTCTGACCCCCGACGCCGGACGAGCACGGGAGGAGCATGGCGGAAACGGGAACTACCATCGTCGAACACCGGCTGGACGCGGAGGGGGCGGATCACCTCCTCCTGGCCGGCGTCAACGACGCCAACATTCAAGAGCTGGCCCAGCGATACGGGATCAGGGTCGTGCTCCGGGGCGATCACCTGATCCTGTCGGGGGAGGTGGAGCGGCTGGAGCAGGCCGTTCCCCTCATTCAACACCTCATCGAGTTGGCCCGTCTTCGGGCCCCCTTCGACTCGGCGGACGTGGCTCGGCTGGCTGACCAGTTCGAGCGGCAGGGCGGGGAGGTCCCGGTGCCCGGACAGGCGGAGCTGCGCATCGCCCTTCCGGGGACCCGAAAGGTAGTCACCCCCAAGTCCGCCGGGCAGTCCACCTACCTGAAGGCCATCCGGGACCACGACATCGTCATCGGAATCGGACCTGCCGGGACCGGAAAGACCTATCTGGCGGTGGCTGCCGCAGTCGACGCCCTCTACCGGAAACGGGTGCGCCGGATCATTCTGGCCCGACCGGCGGTGGAGGCGGGTGAGAACCTGGGATTTCTTCCCGGTGACCTGCAGGAAAAGGTGGATCCATACCTGCGACCCCTGTATGATGCGCTGGAGGACATGATGCCTTCGGATCGGGTGCAGCGAGCCCTGGAAGAGCGGACCATCGAGATCGCGCCCCTGGCCTACATGAGGGGCCGAACCCTCTCCGACGCCTTCGTGATCCTGGACGAAGCGCAGAACGCCACCACGGCACAGATGAAGATGTTCCTGACCCGGCTGGGCGTGAACTCGCAGGTGGTGATCACCGGCGACAAGACCCAGATTGACCTGCCGGCCCCCCAGGGATCGGGCCTCCTGCAGGTGGAGCGGATCCTCAGCGGAATCGACGGCATCGCCCTGGTCTACCTGGACGGGACCGACGTGATTCGTCACCGGCTGGTCAAGGACATCATCCGGGCCTACGCCCAGGCCGACACCATCGAGGAGGACGACGCTTGAAGAGCCCCTCGCCCCCAGGGGCGCGCGAAATGGACGAGGCTCCCCTGGCCCGACTCTCCCGGCCGCCGGAGCGGCGCTGGCCCGACGGCGTGATCCACCACGGCTCACGTGTGGGCCTCCTGCTGATCCTGGCGGTATCGGTCACCCTGCTCTTTCCACCCGATCCGGGCCCGGAGATGGGGCGCTACCAGGTAGGCATGGTGGCCGACGAGGACGTCATCGCGTCCCTTACCTTCGGGGTCCCCAAGAACATCGACGAGTTGGAGCGGGAGAGGAATGCCGCCGCGGCGTCGGTGCCGCCCACCTATCGGTACCAGTCCCAGGCGGTCTCGGCCATGGAGTCGGCGCTGGAGTCCTTCTTCCAGCGGGTGGCCGACGCCACCGAGACCGATGATCCTCATGCCGCGCTGAGTCGGACTCTTTCGGATCTGGGCATTCAGGCCTCCCGGAGTCAGCGGGAGCTCCTCTTGGAGCCCGAATCGCGGCGGATCCTTCTGGAGACGGGTCTGAGGGGCGTCCGAGAGATACTTCCCACCGGCGTGCTGGACGAGGCCACCCGGCAGGAGCCGCTGGCTGGTGGCAGGATCCTGGTGGTGGAGCCCGACGGGGAGGAGCGCTATGTGCCCCGGGAGTCGGTGCTGAGCGCAGGTGACTTCTTTCGGCAGGTGGCGGCCACGCTGCCGCCGGACGTGGGCTCCGACATGGACGAGCTCCTTCGCCTCACCCTCATCCGCTTTGTGGCACCCAGCCTCCGCTACGATGCCGAGGCCACCGAACTGGACCGGGACGCGGCCCGCCGCGCCGTCCCCACCATTCGGGCCACCGTGCTGCAGGGAGAGGCGGTGGTCCGGGCCAACCAGCAGGTGGGCGATACGGAGGTGGAACGCCTTCGGGCTTACGAGGAGACCTTGCTGGAGGCCGGCCGCCTGGAAGGCCAGGGGTTCCAGCTCCTGGCGTTCGTGGGGAGCGTGGGCCTGAACGCCCTGATCCTGGGCGTCTTCGGATTCCTCCTCTTCCTCTTCAGGTCCGACGTCTACCACAACTTCCGCTGGGTGCTCCTGCAGGCCGTCCTGGTCCTGGCCTTCTCCACCACCGCCGGGATCGTGGCGGCCAACGACGCCCTGCCGCCGGAAGCCCTTCCCATCGCCTTCGTCTCCCTGGCGGTGGCTGTGCTCTGGGACGGACGCCTGGCCCTGATCCTGGCTTCCATCCTGGCGGTCCTGATAGGCGCGCAGATCCCCTTCCAGGATGTCCACGCGTGGGTTCCGGTCTTCGTGGCCGGGTCCGCCGCGGCGCTCTCGGTTCGGGCGGTAAGGCGCCGGGCCCAGACCTGGATCTTCGTGGCCATCATCGCCGGCGCCTACCTGGTCTCCATCGGGGCACTGGGGCTCATGACGGACCGGGAGGCCGCCGGCGTGGTGAGGGCGCTGGTGTGGGGTGGAGGCAACGCGGTGGTGAGCGCCATCTTGGCCATGGGCTTCCTTCCGGTCTTCGAGTGGTTCACCCGGATCACCACCGATCAGACGCTGCTGGAGTGGGCCGATCCCAACCGTCCGCTCTTGAAACGACTCTCCATGGAGGCGCCCGGGACGTATGCCCACACCATCAACGTGGCCAACCTGTCGGAGGCGGCGGCCAACGCTATCGGAGCCAACGGTCTGCTCTGCCGGGTGGGTGTGTACTACCACGATGTGGGCAAGATGCTGAAGCCCCAGTACTTCATCGAGAACCAGCCCGCGGGCCGGAATCCCCATGACAAGCTGAAATCCGGCACGTCGGCCGAGATCGTGCGGGAGCACGTCACCGAGGGGCTCCGGCTGGCCCGGGAGGCCAAGCTCCCCGATGTGCTCCTCTCCTTCATCCCCGAGCACCACGGGACCCAGGAGATCGCGTACTTCCTGGACCGAGCCCGGAACGAAGAGGGCGAGGAGGCGCCGGATCCGGAAAAATACCGCTACCCGGGTCCCCGACCCCAGTCACGAGAAACGGCCATCGTCATGCTGGCCGATTCGGTGGAGTCGGCCACCCGGTCCCTGCAGGACCCGACGCCCGAGCGGGTTCAGGACCTCATCGACAACCTGGTGGACCAGAAAATCCAGGACGGCCAACTGGACGAAGCGCCGTTGACCCTGCGGGAGATCGGGGTCATCAAGGAACAGTTCGCAAAGGTGCTGGGGGGGCTGTACCACCATCGAATCGACTACCCGGCCACCCGACATCTCACCGAGTCGACACCGGGCACGCCGGCAGCGCTCGGCGGGGAGAAGGTCGAAGGGTCTGAAGGAGACGAGAGGGCCAAGAGAGAGCCGTCGCCGGCGGCGGGGTCCAGCAGGGACGGCGACTGATGGGCCCGGAGGGTGGGGAGGCCGTGCGGATCGCCGTCAACGTTCCAGACGCGCACGAGGTGCCCCGGGCGCTCATGCGGCGCGGGGTGGTGCGGACCCTGGAGCACGAGGGCGTGGACGAAGGTGAGGTTTCGGTGACCTGTCTGGGTGACGATCCCATCAGGGAGCTGAACCGGATCTATCTGGGCCACGACCGGATCACCGACGTGCTGGCCTTCGCCCTGCACGGCCAGGGGGAGCCCCCGCTGGGCGACGTCTACATCGGCGTGGAGCAGGCCCGGCGGCAGGCCGGGGAGCTGAAGATCCCGCTCGATGAGGAACTGGTCCGGCTGGCTATCCACGGAGTCCTCCACGTCCTGGGGCACGACCACCCCGAGGGTCCCCGGGAGGTCAGGGAAGAGAGCCCGCACTACAAGCTTCAGGAGCGGCTCATCCGTCAGGTCATGGAGGAGGGCCGGTGAGGCGGATTGCCCGGGGGGCCCGCATCGTTCTGCGACTACTTCCCTTCGTCTGGGCGTTTCTCCGTGACCGGAAGCGGTACATCGTGGTGGGCTCGCCCAAGCTGAGAGAAGAGGAGCACCACCAGCGCCGTGCGGGCCGCCTGGTGGCGGTCATCGCGGCGCTAGGCCCCACCTTCATCAAACTGGCCCAGATCTTCAGCGCCCGGGCCGACCTGGTTCCCGAGCCGTACCTGACGGCCATGGGGAGCCTGCAGGACCAGGTGCCTCCCATTCCGGTGGCTGACGTGCGGAAGGTGGTGGAGGAGGAGCTGGGCCGGCCGGTGTCCGAGGTCTTCGAAGAGTTCCTCGACGAGCCCATGGCCGCGGCGTCGCTGGGGCAGGTGCACCGAGCGCGCTACCAGGGCCAGGACGTGGCGGTGAAGGTGCTCCGTCCCGGCGTGGAGGAGATGGTGGCGCTGGACCTGGATCTCTCCTTCCGGATCCTCTTCTGGCTCAACATCCTCTTTCCCAACCACCACGTGAGGGGGATCACCAACGTGGTCCGGGAGTTCTCGGTGCGGGTCCGCGAAGAGATGGACTTCCGCA
>SKVI01000302.1 GCA_007129525.1 Gemmatimonadota bacterium
GCATTCTGGCGCGGCTGGAGCACCCCGGGATCGCTCGCCTCATCGACGCCGGTCTGGGTCCGGGCGACCGACCCTACCTGGTGACCGAGTACGTGGAGGGCCGGCCCATCCACCGCTTCTGTCGGGAGAACGCCCTCTCGGCGGCGGGGCGACTGGCACTGGTTCGCCAGGTGGCCGAGGCCGTGCACTACGCGCACCAGAACCTGCTGGTGCACCGGGACCTGAAACCCGCCAACATCCTGGTCACCCCCCAGGGGCACGTGAAGCTCCTGGACTTCGGGATCGCCATGCTCCTGGACGGAACCGACCAGACGAGCACCGCCTCCACGGACGGCTCCACCCACCGCTGGCTCACCCCGGGCTACGCGGCCCCGGAGCAACTCTCCCGGGGCCCGGTGACCACGGCCACCGACATCTACCAACTCGGAGTTCTGCTCTACCACCTCCTGAGCGGCCGGCGACCGTTCGAGGCCGACGAAGACAGCCTGCTTCGCCTGGAGCAGGCCGTCCTCCACCGGGAACCGGATCCACCGTCCCGGGTGGCGGGCACGGAGGGACCTGTCCCCGGGCACGAGCTTGAAGGCGATCTGGACGCCATCGTCCTCAAGGCTCTGGAGAAGGACCCTCGGGATCGTTACCCATCCGCCCGGGCGCTGGTGGAGGACCTGGATCGCCGCCGGAGCCACCAGCCGGTGGCGGCCCGGACGCACACCCCCGGCTACCGGTTCGGGCGTTTCATCCGTCGGAACCGGGTCGAGACGGTGGCGGCCGCCGCCGCAGCCCTCGCCCTCCTCGCAGGAGCGGCCGCGGCGGCGTGGCAGGCCGGCGAGGCCCGCCAGGAACGCGATCAGGCCCGGGAGGCACGGAGCCAGGCCGAGCTGGCGCTGGCCCAGACCCGGGACGTGAGCGGCGTCCTGGTAGAGATCCTCCAGGCCATCGACCCCTGGGAGGGCAACTCCGGAGATCCCCGTACCGCCCGGGCACTCCTGGAGCTGGGCAGTATCCGGGTCATGCAGCTCGAGGGGCAACCCATGGTCCAGGCCGGCCTCATGGAAGCGCTGGCCACCACGCACCGGCGGCTGGGTCAATCCGGAGAGGCAGAGGCGCTGGCCCGCCAGGCCCTGGAGGTGCGGACCGGCGCGGTGGGAGACGACCATCCGGAGGTGGCAGAAAGCCTGAACGTCCTGGCCCTCGTCCTCACCGACCAGGGTCGGTTCCACGAGGCCGACAGCCTCCACGAGCGGGCCCTCTCCATCCAGCAGGCGCACCTGGGGGAGGCACACCCCGACGTGGCCCGAACCCTGACCTACCTGGCCGACCGCAGAGGCACACCGGATCTGGCTCAGGCGGAAGCGCTCCACCGCCAGGCCCTGGAGATCCGTCGAGCGGCTCTGGGGCCCTCCCATCCGCTCACCACCGCCAGCCTACGCGCAGTGGGGCGAATTCAGCGAATCCGGGGAGAACCCGATGCCGCCGAAGCCACCCTTACCGAAGCGATGGAGCTCACCCTGGAGGCGGTGGGTCCTCATCATCCGGAGCTCTCACACGCCAAGCTCAACCTGGCCGACCTCCTCCGGGAGTACGGAAGGGACGAGGTCCGGGCCAAGGAGCTGAACCGGGACGCCCTCCGGATCCAGCGGGCATCCCTCGGCGATGACCATCCAGGGCTGACCCATCCCCTGGAGAACCTGGCGGAGATCCATTCGGCTCGCGGCGAGCACGCCACCGCCGAGGAGCTCCTGCGGGAAGGTCTCGGTCTGCGCCAGAGGGTGTTCGGTGACCAGCACCGGGCGGTGGCGGAGGGGAAGGACGCCCTGGCCTCGGAACTCGAGCGGCAGGGCCGGCTCCAGGAGGCCGAGGCGCTCCGGCGCCAGAGCCTCGAGCTGTGGGAAGCCACCGTGGGTCCTCGTCACTGGGCAGTGGCCGGAGCCCTGGGGCACCTGGCCGACCTCCTGGTGGAGCAGGACCGCTATGAGGAGGCCGACACCCTGTACCGTCGCGCCGTGGACATCCGGATCGAGGCCCGGGGAGAGAGGCATCCCGCGATCGCCCTCCTCTACGGCGCCCTGGCTCGAATGGAGGTCCGACGGAACGATCGATCCAGGGCGGAAGCCCTCTACCGGGAGGCGCTGGACATCCTCCTGGCGGAGCGCACGGAGGAGGACCCGCACGTGAGGAGACTCCGGCAGGAGCTGGCCCAACTCACCGGTTCGTAGCGATCCGATCGGGAGGTGTTCGTCGGCCGGATTCCGCGACGTCGATGCTCCTCCACCATGTCCCGCACCGCGAAATTCCGGCCGGGAAGCCGCCCTGAACCATGCCGCCGAACCGAGGCGGGTTTCGTCCGCTGCGCACACCGGGTGTCGCGCAATCCTTGCACCTCGGGGAAACGGTGGCCATGTTCGCCAGGGTGGGTGCCCGCCCGGGGGATGCCGGGAGTCGATCCGTCGACCCGTCCATCCGGCTGGGGCTCGCCCGGAACCACCTCCGAACGCAAGACGCCCATGACCAATTCCGCCGGCGACCAAAGGGCCCGCGCCCGCCTCGATTCCGTGGAAATCAAGCGCGCACGTGACGGTACGTGCCGGGTCGAGGTGAAGCTGACGGGCCCGGAGGGCATCCAGGGGGAGGGCACCATCCGCTGCCACGACACCCCTCCAGCCCTGACCCGGGCCGGCGCCCAGGCCACCATTCGAGCCCTGACATCCCTGAATTCGCTGGACGACTCCCGCATCCGGTTGAGCCTCACAGGCGTCAAGTCACTCAGGGCGTTCGACGCCCGGGTCGTCATCGTGGCGGTCCGAGCCCGCATGAACGAGCGACGGGACGACCTCCTGGGCGCCGTGGAGGCTCCGTCCGGAGACCTCTGCCGAGGCGGCGTGATCGCGACCCTCAACGCCGTGAACCGCCTCCTGTCCAAGGAGATGAGCCCCGCGGACCAGGAGGAGGCGGCCGGCCGACACCGGTAGGCAGCCTGCCCTGATCGCCGACTTCACCTCCACCGCCACACCATGACCGAGCTGTTTGCCGGCCCCTGGGGACCGCTGCTCATCTTCGGCCTCCGGGTGGTCGACGTCACGCTGGCCACCCTCCGGATGCTGCTCACCATGCGGGACCGGCGCGTCGTGGTCCCCGTCATCGGCTTCTTCGAGGCCCTCATCTGGGTTCTGGCTATCGGTACGGCCATCCAGAACCTCCAGTCGCCCCTGCACATCCTGGGCTACGCCGGAGGGTTCGCCAGCGGTACGGTCGTGGGGCTGTGGGTGGAAGGGAAGCTGGCCATGGGACTGGCCACCATCCGGGTCATTTCCCGGGCTGAAGGGGAGGAGATCGCCAATGCCCTCCGGGCCGAAGGGTTCGGCGTCACCGAGTTCGACGGCTACGGCCGCCAGGGCAAGGTGGAACTCCTGATGACCCTGGTAAAGCGCCGGCAGATCGGGCACGTCCTGAAGATCGCGGAGGAGCTGGACGACGACGCCTTCATCTCGGTGGACGAGCCCCGCACGATTCGTCGCGGCTGGATGTTCGCCACCCGCCGCAAGTGAGGCCGACGAGACGGCCGCCCGCCCTCAACCCAGCTCGGCCTCGAACGCCTCGATGGCGGCCTCCACCCCCTGGTCGTCCACCTCCAGGTGGAGGACCGCCCGGATCCGGCGGGCACCGAAGGGGACCAGGAGCACGCCCCGGTCCGCCAACGCCTGGAGCAGCTCGTCCGCACCTCGACCCGTCCCGGCCACGTCCACCATCACCACGTTGGTCTCGGGCCTCGCCACCCGGACGCCCTCCAGCGCCTCCACCCCTTCCGCCAACCGTGCCGCACGTCGGTGGTCGAGGGCCAGCCGATCCAGATTGTGCTCCAGAGCGAAGAGCCCGCCGGCGGCCACGATCCCGGCCTGCCGCATCTGTCCCCCCAACCGGCGACGGATCCGCCAGGCCCGCTCCACCACCCGGGCCGGTCCGGCCAGGAGCGAGCCCACCGGGGCTCCCAGCCCCTTCGAGAGACTCACCATGACGGTGTCCACTGGGGCCGCCAGCTCCGCCGGCGGCACCTCCAGCGCCACAGCGGCGTTCCAGAGCCGGGCTCCATCCAGGTGGACCCGCAGCCCGTGCTCCCGCGCCACCTCGGCCAGTTCCGCCGTCCGGGCCCCGTCCATGACCCGCCCGCCCGAGTCCAGGTGGGTGTTCTCCAACGCCAGGACCGCCGTCACCGGGTGGTAGGGGGAGGGAGGGCGCAGGGCGACCCTCACCTCGTCGGACGTGAGGATGTCCCGGGCGGCGGGGATGCCCCGGAGGGCCAGGCCCCCGTTGGCGGCCAACGAACCCTCCTCGTAGTGGATGAGGTGGGCCCGGGCTTCGGCCAGCACCTCCCGGCCGGGCTCGGCCTGGGCCATCACAGCGCATTGGTTGGCCATGATCCCCGACGGACAGAAGAGGGCCCGCTCCTTGCCCAGCAGCTCGGCGACCCGGGCCTCCAGCTCCCGGACGGTGGGATCTTCGCCGAAGCAGTCGTCGCCCACCTCCGCCGTGGCCATGGCCTGGCGCATGGCAGGGGAGGGCCGGGTGAACGTGTCGCTCCGCAGGTCGATCATACGGCGAGTCACTCCTTCCTCGGAAGGTCCGGGCTCCGCCGGATGGGACCGGCGGTGCGCAGTTCGGGGTCGTCGCGTTTCATGGGGGCGTGCCGGCGGGCCATGAGGGCCCCCACGGCCATCAAGAGGGCCCCATACCAGATCCAGGGCACCAGGGGGTTCACCAGGACCTGAAAGGTGGCCCGCTGGTGTTCGGGCTCGGTACCCAACCCCACCTGCTCGTCCAGGGAGGCCAGGATCACGTAAAGATCCTCGACGAAGGTGGAACGAATCCCCACCCCGGTTGCGGGCTGGGCCGGCAGTTCGTACAGCCGTCTCTCGGTGGTGAGGACCCCCTGGAGGGTCCCGTTCCGCTCCACCCGCATGAGGGCGATCCACCTCCACATGCCGGGGCCCCGGGCAGTGCTCAACCCGTCATAGGTGAGGGTGTAGGTGTGGCCGAAGGGGGAATCGATGCTCACCGACTCGCCGGGATCCAGCGTCTCCCGCACTTCGGTGTCGTAGGCCGCGCCGGCGAAGCCCACGAACATGACGACCACCCCCACGTGCACGATGTGACCGCCCCAGTGACGCCGGTTTCGACGCACCAGGCGGTGGAAGCGGGTCAGCGCCCCCTCCCCCTCGATCCGGGACCCGACTCGCGTCCCCTTCCAGAACCCCACCACGGCAACGACGAGAGCGAAGGTGCCCAGGGCGAAGGTGAGGAGCGCATACGTGTGGCGCACACCCAGGAGGTAGAGGAGGGCGCCCATCCCGGCGC
>SKVI01000180.1 GCA_007129525.1 Gemmatimonadota bacterium
AGGGGGGAGGAAGGATTCCGACGCGCGATGGTCCGCATGTGGCGAAGGGTAGGCCGCCAGTCGTCCGACCGGAAGGGGTGCGAAGGAAGGACGTTGTTCAATGCACCGCGGTCGGCTCGAAAATCTCGTTGGGAAGCGTTCTGCCATTCCCAGGGGGGCATCGGCCCACCGCGCGTCGGTGAAGAGTGTGACCCATGGATAGCGCGGGACCGTTAACGGGCCGTTAAAGGCCTTCATGCTTCGGGGCAAATAGATTCTGCCATACCCTGATGACGCTTGTCTCGCATTGAGTGGCGGGGTTTCACGAAGCGAGCTCCTCCGTTGACAGCCCGGGGTTGCAGTTGCCTCACGCACGCACAGGCATGACCTTCTCGCTGGTCGGAGAATCGCCTGACGATGGCCCGACCTCGCCCCTGAGCGCCGCTCCAGGCCCCTTCGTGTCCCCGGGATCCCCAACCGCCACTCATGCTCGGTTCACCCCATTCTGTGTCCTCCCTTCGATTTCCCCGGCTACGAACGCCCGAGGTTCGGCAACCCTGTTCGACCCCTCCCCACCCCCGGCACCTGATCCGCGCCGCCCTGCTGGCCCTTTTCCTCGTCGTAGGATCGGGGCTCCCGGCATGTGAAACCGATCCGCCGGCCCTCACGGTCGGAGAACTGGCCTTCAGCACCGACGATGTCCGGGGCCTCTCGGAGGACCAGCTTCGTCGACTCGCTCGCATCGGCGCGGTGGGGCTGGCCGTGCGCGAGGACGCCCACCTGGAGCTCGGACGCCCTCTCCTGGAGCTCCAACTCCAGGACGCCCTCATCCAGCGACTCCGGGAGGAGCTGGTCCTCCAGTGGGCCGAGGTGGACGACGAGGTTCTGGAAGCGCACTACCAGACGCAGCCCGAGTGGGAACTGGAGGTCAGGCATCTGATCCGCATCTCCGAACGATGGCGTCCCGAGGAGCACCGCCGAGACGCTCGGCGACAGGCGCAGGCGGCCCTGGAGCGAGTCGAGGCGGGAGAGCCTTTCGCCGAAGTGGCCGGCGAGGTTTCCGAGGAGCCGGGGGCTGCCGAGCGAGGGGGACTTCTGGAGCCGGGCCGGCAGGGCACCTGGGTATCCGAGTTCTGGGATGCCGCCGTGGAACTTGAGCCCGGCGAGGTCAGTGCGGTCGTGGAAACCGAGTATGGCTTTCATGTCCTGAAGCTGGAGGACCGACGCCAGATACCCTTCGCGGAGGCCCGGGACAGGGTGGCGTCCGAGGTGGCTGCCATGCTGAGCCAAAGGGCCCGGTGGGAGGCCTGGGTGGAGGAACGGGCCGAGGACATCGAACTGCACCTTGATCGGCTTCCGTCGGCGGAGCTTCCCTCTGAGGAAGACAGCGGCGTGGTGGCCAGGTGGAACCGGGAGGAGCTTACCGCAGGGGAGGTGGCCAGCCGCCTGCCTGGACTCAGGGCAGACACCGTGGACGCCTTTGGCCGGGACGACGAGGAGGTCCGCCGCGCCGTCGTTCGGGAAGCCGCTCTCACGAACCGCCTTCTCCGGGAAGCCCGCTCCCGGCAAGTCGGGCTCCCGGATTCCAGAGTCGCCGAAATCGAGCGCGCGTGGGAGAGGACTGTGGCGAGATGGGCCGCCGCATTCCGATTTGAGGTTGGAATGCCACTGGACCAGCTGCGTGAGCGAGCCCTCGAGGGTCTCACCGACACCGGACAGAACCTCCGCATCGCCCGCCGTGAAGTGGACCAACGGGGTCCGACGCTGGATCATGCCTATGACATGAGCCTTCCGGAGCGATGAGCCGTCGGAGCCGAAGGACACGCATTCGGCGACGGGCATGGTTCCTGGCCGGCTTCGGCCTGTACTTCACGGTCCTCTGGGTTTTCTGGAACACGCCGGTGGTGTACCCGCTTCAGGTCTTCGTCGTCTTCCTGCACGAGATCAGCCATGGAATCGCAGCCATCGCCACCGGCGGCTCGATCCAGAGGATCACACTGAGCCCGCGCCTGGGGGGAGCATGCTACTGTCCCGGCGGCAATGCCTTCGTGACCCTGTCGGCCGGGTACCTGGGGAGCCTGCTGTGGGGAGGGGCCATCCTGGAGGCGGGGCGGCGGGCCGGCTCCAGGGCGCCAGGCGTCACACTGGGGCTGGGCATCGCCGTAATCGCCATCACCCTCCTGTTCGTCCGGGGCGGCTTCGGGGTGACCTTCGGCGTGCTCTTCGGGATCTTCCTCCTGGTGTTCGCCCGCCACGCCAGCCTCGACCTCAACCGGATCCTCCTCACGGTCCTGGGGCTTACCAGCTGCCTCTACGCGATCCTGGACATCAAGACGGATGTCCTGGATCGACCCCACCTCCCCTCCGACGCCCACATGCTGGCTCAGTTGACCGGAATTCCCACCGTGGTGTGGGGCATCCTCTGGATCGGGATCGCCCTGGCGGTAAGCGCCTGGCTCTTCCTTCGGGCCTTCCGCGAGGCCTGAGGGAACCTCCGCCCCCTACCCTGGGGCAACCGTACCCCCTGAAACGACAGCTACGAAGAAAGGGGTAGACAGGATCAGTGCAGGTCACTATCATATCATTACGAGGATGCTCGTATGTGAGTCCCCAGAACCCGGAGCCACCATGCCCGAGGACGTCACCTTCACCGAACGAGAGTTGGACATCATGAGCATTCTGTGGCGCGCCGGCTCCGGAACGGTGGCGGAGGTCCAGGACGCTCTGGACGAGGAGCTGGGCTACACGTCGGTGCTCAAGATGCTTCAGATTCTGGAGCAGAAGGGCCACGTCCGCTATGAGAAGGAAGGTCGGGCCTACCGGTACTTCCCCACCGTGGCTCCGGAGGATGCGGGCCGCACCGCGCTGGGCCGGGTGGTGGACAAGATCTTTCACGGCTCCGCCGAACTCACGCTGGCGCGCCTGGTGGAGACGGGTCCCATCACGGACGACGAGCTGGACCGCATGCGCCGGCTCCTGGACGACCTCGCCGAGGAGAGCGAGGACTCAACGCCCCAGGGGTCGACCTCCATCCGAGGCAGACGCTCCATCGAGGAGGGGGACCCCCGAGAGGCTCAGGAGGGCGAAGGCGCCACCTCCGGAGAAGTCGAATGATTCCCGGGGAGTTGGATCTGCTGTCCTGGGTGCTGTACGCCCTCGCCGTAGGTCTGCTCGTATCGGCGGCGGCCTGGAGCATCTCTTTTGGCCTCCAGCGCCTCCGACTTCCCACCCGCTGGGTGTGGGCACTCGCCCTGGGCCTCACGGTGGTGCTCCCCGTGTCGGCGATCCTGCTGCCCGGGGCCTCGGATGCCTCGACGCGATCGGGCCAGGTACAGCCCGCCATGGCGCCGGCTCCAGACGGAGTTCCTGCGGTGCCCACCGGGGGCCGAGAAACACAGGAGCAGTCGTCTTTCTGGTCCGTCCTTCTGGAGTGGGGGCCGGATCGCACCGGACAGGCCGCCGCCTGGGTCAATGGACTACTCGGTTGGAGCACACGCGCCCTTCCTGTCCGTAGCCAGATCGACCGATGGGCAGCGGCGACCTGGGGAGCGACTACTCTGATGCTGGCGATCCTGCTGTTCACTGCCGCCCGGCACATGAACCGGCGGCGGTACCGATGGCCCATTACCATCCTTCGAGGTCGGCCCGTGAGGTTGACCCCGGATCTCGGGCCCGCCGTAAGTGGGGTGCTCCACCCTGAAATTCTTCTGCCCAGGTGGGTCCTCTCGCTTGAGGCGAGAGCCCTGGGCCTGATTCTGAGGCATGAGGAGGAGCACCTCCGAGCCCGCGACCCCCTTCTCCTGGCCGGAGCACTCGCCCTGGTGGTGCTCGTCCCCTGGAATCTCTGGTTGTGGTGGCAGTTTCGCCGTCTGCGGGACGCGGTGGAGCTGGACTGTGACCGCCGGGTCCTCCATCGGGGCGCGGCCCCGGCCGTCTACGGGCGCCTACTCGTCGAGTTGGGCTCGAGGCATCGGCGAACAGAGTTCCTTCCTGCCCTTGCCATGTCGCGTCCCCTATCCCTCATCGAAACGGCGGGGACCGGCACACCGTCGCTCCTGGAACGGAGGTTGAATGCCATGAAGAAGCGATCTGTTCGCAGCGTACTTCCCCTGACGATCGTCGGAACCGCCGCGGGGATCGCCCTGTTCGCCATGGCGTGTGAACTGGACACACCAACCCACCTGCCCGACGAGGGCGCTACCACGGAGACGGCCGAGGCCGAAACCCTCGGAGCCGAAGAAGCCGATGGCTCCGACGCTCGGGCCCTCCAGGTCCTCCAGGGTCGGGTGGGCACCCTCCAGATCCGGGCACCCACCAGCCTCCGAGCGGCGGATTCCCCCCTCGTGGTCGTGGACGGCGTCATTGTTGGGAGCGAGGTTTCAGAACTGCCTGGAGCCGGAGAAGCCGGCGCGGACACAGCCGACCCGGGTGCGAGTTCCCTGGAGGGCCTGGACCTGGATCTGGCGAGCATCCGATCCATTGAAGTCGTGAAGGGGGAGGCGGCCCGGGCCCGGTACGGCGAGCGGGCCCGAAACGGAATACTCCTCATCACCACCGAAGCGGGCGAGGTGTCCGAACCAGGGGTCCGGCGGCCCTGGACGTCACCTGAGCCCCGTGGCGACACAGGAGACACCGTCCCCCCGGGCGACGCCGGGGACGAGTCCCGGTCACCGCACGTCGAGGGCTACCAGAGCGGCTGGCTGCTGGGGGCCGGAGACGACCAGAAGGAGATCCCATCCAGCGAAGGACACGCGGCGACGGCCGACCCCCTGGACCTCCCGGTATCGCACGACGCAGGTGACGCCCGGAGCCCGGACCCCCTCTACGTGGTGGACGGGATCATCGTCACTAACCCGGTGGACCTGGATGCCGATGCGATCCAACAGGTCGAGGTCATCAAGGGGGAGGCGGCCCGGGAGCTCTACGGTGCTCGGGCTGCTGGGGGAGTGGTCCAGATCACCACCCGGCGGGGGGACGGGACCTGACGCACGACACCCCGAATCTCAAGGGCGGCACCCAACGTCCTGAACAGATTCTCAGCCCCCCCTTTACGTTAGTACCCCGCCCCCGATAGCTTTGAGGCGTTCCCGACAGAACAGGGAGCTGGGCCGGGGGTGCGAGGCCAGAGGGCTTCGGCTCGACCGGACCGCGGGGCTGGACCCCGCTGGCGCCAAGCCCGAAGTCGACCCCAAAAAGGAGGTGATCCTTGTCTTGTTACAGTCCCCAATCCAGCCTGACCTGGGCAAGCGGTCGCCGCATCGGCCTCTGATCAGCCGATGATGGTTCGTTAGCTGCTGTTCAAGCCCTGCGTGAGCGATCGCGTCAGGCTGGACGGCGTGACGGGCGGCCCCCGGCG
>SKVI01000031.1 GCA_007129525.1 Gemmatimonadota bacterium
ACCCAGTTGCCTACCACGAAGGGCCGGAAGATGAGGATCATGACCCCCGAGGCGAAGTTGGACAGGGAGCCCTGCAGGGCCAGTCCCACGGCCAGGCCGGCGGCACCGAGCACGACGGCGAAGGAGGCGGTGTCGACGCCGAAGATTCCCAGCACCGCGATGACCACGAAGGCCATAACGCCCCAGTAGACCAGGGAGGCAGTGAAGGGCACCAGAATGGGGTCGACCCCCGACTTCCCCAGACGGCCCCGAAGCCCCGCCCGGATCCGGCGGGCGATCCAGGCACCGACGAGGAGGACGGCCAGGGCCGCGATGGCGCTGAGCACCCACTCGGCCATGACGTCGGTGAGCACCTGTAAGGTTCCTTCCAGATCGAAGCCATCTTCCATCGTGAGGCCTCCCTGCGAAGTGAGAATAGGTACGTCGCGGTGGCAACGGGGCGCCCGCGGTGGACCGCTGGCGCTCGCCGGGAGAACCCCGGATCGGTGACGCCGTTCCCGCAGGCCGGATTGCCGGGGCCGGGGAAACCACCCTTTCACGAGGCGGCTTCGAGGGCGACATTACCGAACTTGTCGACAGAAGTCCGAACCATCCCTGGGCCCCGTCGAGATCGTCCGGTGGGCCGGAACGTGGGAGGAATGCCCTTGAAGCAGGTTGGCGTGTATGGGTGGGGGATCGTGGCACCGCGCTCCCCCGACATGGAGAGCTTCGCCCGCAACCTCGACTCTTCGGAGACCTGGCTATCGGCCTTCGACGGGTTCGGGCCGGACCCGTTCCTGGTGGGTCAGCCCGCCTTCGATTTCGAGCGCTATCGGGAGTGGATCGATGAGCGCTTTCCGCCCAATCGGTTCCCGCAGCTCCTCTCCAAGATGGACCCCACCACCTTGTTCGCCATCGGGGCCTTCATCCAATCACTGGAGCAGAACCCGGGGATCGAGGCGGTGCTCCACGAGCTGGGGACCGCCGCCCACGTCTACATCGGCACCGGCCTGGGGGCCCTTCCCACCCTCCATGACGCCTCTATCGCCCTGGACCGGGCACAGCGGGACTGGGACCGGTTCTGGGCCCACCCGGACCGCTGCCACGCGCTCCGGGCCTACCGGGGCGATCCGGAGGGGACCCGGACCGAGCTGGACGCCGAAGTGCCCCCCGACCCGTCCGATGGTATCGAGGACGACTTCGAGCGGGTGGACGCCATGCGGCGCTGGAATGCCTTCTGGGCCGCCCGCTCCGACGGGCTCCGGGAGTACCTGGACGCCCTCACCGAGATCGAGGGCATCTCGGTGGCCGGTGAGGTGGAATCCGGCAAGATGAAGACCCTGCGGAAGAAGGAGAAGGAAAAGGGCCGGCTGCAGGAGCGGTGGGGCGCGCCGCCGGCGCCCTGGACCCAGGTCACCACCAACGTGCTCTGGAACATCGCCAACACCCCGGCCTCGCAGGTCTCCATGATGGGCCGGATCACCGGGCTCTCCTTCGCGCCGGTGGCGGCCTGCTCCACCTTCGGGGTGGCCCTCCGGATGGGAATGGATGCCATTCGCCGGGGCGAGGCCCGAGCGGTGGTGGTGGGCGCTACCGATCCGCCCCCTCACCCCCTCATCGTGGGCGGATTCTACCGGGGCCGGGTGCTGGCGGCGGACGGGCAGGTCTCGAAGCCCCTCACCGGCCTGCGGGGGACCCACGTCTCCGGCGGGTCGGTGATCTGGGTGGTGGGGGACCGCGAGTTCATGGAGTCGAAGGGATTCGAGCCCCTGGGGATGGAGCCGGTGTCCGTGGGGGTCTCCTCCGACGCCGACCACATCATCACCCCCTCGCGAGAGGGCCCCACCCACGCCATCCGCCAGGCCCTGGACGGGGCCGGGGTGCGGCCCGCCGAGGTGGCGAGCTGGGACCTGCACGCCACCGCCACTCCCGGGGACTACCTGGAGGTGGAGACCATGCGGGGCGTGCTCCCCGAAGACGTGCTGGTCACCGCCCGCAAGGGGACTTTCGGTCACGGGATGAGTGCCGGCGGGGGCTGGGAGCTCACCGCCCAGTACCTGGGGGTGGCCCGGGGGGCCCTCTACCCCACGCCCCTGAGCCCCGGGGAGCTGAACCGCCAGATCGGCGAGATGCACCGGAGCTTCGTTTTCGACGAGGCGTGCCCGGCACCCCGCCGACCCGTGGGGAAGCTCTCCATGGGGATCGGCGGGGTGAATGCGTGCGTGCTGTCGCGGCCGTTGGAGGACGTTAGGACGGCTGTTACTTGATGAAGAGCATGTCCCGGTAGGACGGCAGGGGGCGGAGGTCGTCGGGGATCACCTTCTCCAGCCGGTCCACCGCGTCCCGGACCCGGTCCATGGCCGGGATGATGTTCTTGCGCATGTGCACGGCCTTCGAGGCCACCTCGTCGCCGCCCAGCACGGCGTTCTGCTCCACCAGTACCTGGAGCGCTTCCTCCAGCTCGTCCACCAGGTCGGCCATCCGCTTGGCGATTCTTGTGACGCCCTCGGCGCGGATTCCGGTCTCCCGGGCCCTCATCACGCCCTCCTGGAGCTCGTTCAGGTACCGCACCGCCGACGGCAGGATCATGGTGGCGGCGATCTCCGCCGAGGTCTCGCCCTCGATGTTGATGGTGTGGAAATACTGGGCCAGGGAGATCTCGTAGCGGGACTCCAGCTCCCGGCGCGAGAGCACCCCGTACGATTCGAAAAGCTCGGCGTTCTTGTCCTTTACCAGGTAGGGAAGGGCATCCAGGGTGGTAGGGAGGTTCAGGAGACCGCGTCGCTCGGCCTCTTCCTCCCAGGCCTCGGAGTAGCCGTCGCCGTTGAAGATGATCCGGCGCACGTCGGGCACCACCTCGGCCAGCACGCCGCGGAGCGCGCGGGGCAGGTCCGGCTCGTTCTGCATGGCTTCTTCCAGCCGGGTGCGCAGCTCGTCGATGGCCTGGGCCACAACGGTGTTCAGGACCGTGGCGGCAAACGAGATGCTCTGGGAGCTGCCCACCGCCCGGAACTCGAATTTGTTGCCGGTGAAGGCGAAGGGGCTCGTGCGGTTCCGGTCGCCGGCGTGCTTCGGCAGGTCCGGAAGGACCGACACGCCCAGCCCCATGAGCCCGCCCTGCTTCGAGCTCTCCGCGTGCCCCATGTCGGCGATCTGCTCGTAGATGTCGGTGAGCTGGTCACCCAGGAACACCGAGACGATGGCCGGCGGCGCCTCGTTGGCCCCCAGCCGGTGGTCGTTGCCGGCGAAGGCGATGGCGGCCCGCAGGAGATCCTGGTGCTTCTCCACCGCCATCAGCACCGCGGTGCAGAAGAAGAGGAACTGTATGTTCTCGTGGGGGGTGGCGCCGGGCTCCAGCAGGTTCATCCGATCAGTGGCCAGCGACCAGTTCAGGTGCTTGCCGCTTCCGTTCATCCCGTAGAACGGTTTCTCGTGCAGGAGGCACACCAGGCCGAAGCGCCGGGCCACCCGCCGCAGCGTCGACATCATGAGCTGCTGGTGGTCGGCCGCCGTGTTGGCCTCCTCGTACGTGTAGGTCATCTCGAACTGCCCCGGCGCTACCTCGTTGTGCCGGGTCTTCACCGGAATGCCCAGCCGGTAGAGCTCGGTTTCCACCGCCTGCATGTACTCCAGCACCCGGTCCGGGATGGCGCCGAAGTAATGGTCCTCCAGCTCCTGGCCCTTGGGGGGCTTGGCGCCGAAGAGGGTGCGGCCGGTGGTGAGGAGGTCCGGGCGGCGGTAGTAGAACTCCTGGTCCACCAGGAAGAACTCCTGCTCGGGTCCCAGGGTGGGGATCACCCGGAGCGTCTCCATGCCGAAGAGCTTCAGCGCCCGCCGGGCCTCCTTGTTCAGGGCGTCGATGGAGCGGAGCAGGGGGATCTTCTGGTCCAGCGCGTCACCGGCCCACGAGGAGTATGCGGTGGGAATACAGAGGGTCGCCCCGCCGGGACCGTCAATGATGAAGGCCGGCGAGGTGGGATCCCACGACGTGTAGCCCCGGGCCTCGAAGGTGGTGCGCAGCCCGCCCGAGGGCAGGGAAGAGGCGTCGGGCTCCCCCTGGATCAACTCCTGCCCCGAGAACTCGGTGATGGCCTGACCTGGCTCGGTGGGAACCAGAAAGGAGTCGTGCTTCTCGGCGGTGGCACCGGTGAGGGGCTGGAACCAGTGCGTGAAGTGCGACGCGCCCTTCTCCATGGCCCACTCCTTCATGGCCACCGCCACGGCGTCGGCCACCGAGGGGTCCAGCTTGGAGCCGGCCTCCAGGGTCGCCAGGAGACGATCGTGGATGTCCCTGGGGAGGCGGGCCTTCATCTCGGCGGGACCGAAGATGCTTTCGCCGAAGACCTCCTCGAGGCTGAGGCGGGGCGCGCGACCATTGGGATCGGTGGCCGACCAGTTCTTGGCGGCGGCCAGGGCGTCGAAGCGGGGCGTCGTGACCGGGGGCATGGACTCTCCTGGGCTCAACGGGTCATGGGTTCCGGATGCCGGCGGTGGCGGGTCCGGGGTGCACGAACTGAGTATATGGAGGCCAAGGGACTGGTCCAAGGGGGAAATTCGGGATATTTTAGAATAGTTTAATTAGGCTAAGACATATTATTTAACGAGGTCCGAGGTATGGAAGAAGAGCTCGCGGCATCCCGGCAGCCGCCCGGGGGTCGGCACCGGTGGTGGGAGGGCGCCGGGGGGGAGGCCCTCCGGGAGGCGGTGTCCGATCCCGAACCCGGGTGGGTGGCGGTGCAGGGACCCCTGGGGTCCGGGAAGAGCTCACTGCTGGCCGGTGTGCTGGCGGGGCGGCCGGCGGTGTGCCTGCAGGTGAGCCCTCTCTCCGACGGCGATCTCCTGGATGACTTCCGGAGCCTGCTCGAGGAAGCGCTGGGCGAGCTTCCCGTCCCCACCGGCCCCGGGGTGCTTCCGGATCCCGAAGGACGCCCGGGCTGGCGGACCCTGCTCCTGGGGCTCGTGGACCGGGCATCGACCCACGGCCGGCCCCTGGTTCTGGCCCTGGACGGGTGGGAGGCGCTGGTCTCGGCCCGGCGGAAGATCACCTCGGAGCTGGCCGAGGCGCTGGAACGGGCCGGACGACGGGGGGCACCCCTGCGGGTGGTGATCACCCTGGAGGGCTCCGGGGGCGGGGCCGAGGTCGAAGGGCTCCCCCCTCCGGCAGGGGTGGTGCGGGTGGGGCCGCTCCCCCTCCGGGACGCCGGCCGCGCCCAGGGCGGACGGAATGCCCGGGACGCCTTCCTCCGGTGGGCCTGCCTGGGAGACCATCCGGGCCACCTTCCCACCGGAGAACCGGGGTCCGACTGGGAGGAAG
>SKVI01000137.1 GCA_007129525.1 Gemmatimonadota bacterium
CGACCATGCAACGAACGTTGATTCTGGGGCTGTTACTGGCCCTCTCTACAGCCGATGCCCTTTCGGCCCAGGACACGACCTGTCCCCCGCCGCCCTTCGACGTTGAGGGACTTCAGATCCGTCTCCTGGAGCTCGTCGAAGAGGATAGGCCTCGTTCGGCAGGGGGGCATGCGATCTCGCCCTTCGCCCCTCTGGGACATCCACCTGGGTGCCCGCTTCTCCATGAAGAGCTCGACCTGAACGAAGTCCTGGATCAGATGATCAGATGGTTGGCGGTCGAGGAGGTGGGTCACGTGCGTAGCTACTTCATGGAAGGATCCCCGGTCAGAGGGTGAGCTGCATCTGGACGCGGAGCTGCCAGTCCTGCTCGTCCGCCGCCTTCATCTCGATCCGCCGGACATCGGCCTGCAGCTTGGCCCGGTGCGCCGCCCAGTAGTGGCTGAAAGCGATCCCCGTCTCGATCTGATCGGTATCCGTGGAAGTGTCCGGTGAGATCACCGCGTACCGGACGGCCACTTCATTGCGCCGGTTCGGCAGGAGGAAGCCGGGCTGCAGGTACCAACCGATGGTGTTCAGGGACTCCTGGCCGGTGGGCTCGGCGTCCTCCCAGTAGAGTTCGGCGGTTATGTTGAAGCCTTGCAGCTTGAAGGCCGTTTCCACGTTGAACCGGGTGATATCCGTCGCCTCCTCGCCGGTCCCGGTGGTGTTCATGAGGCCGCCCAGCCCGATGGCAACGAGGGGCGAGTCCGGATAGTCAAAAGCGCTCTCGGCGGGGGAGTAGGCCCCGAGGGGGGTCAGGACGGCTCGGCCGGCGAACATATAGCTGTCATTGTTGTTCGCCTGGTTGATGCCGTTGCCGTTGTGGATGCCCACGCCGTACTCGAAGGTCCGGCCCTCGTTCTGCCCGTGGAGGGCGATCCCGTTCTGCCGCTGACCTGAGAACCGGCCGTCCACGATGGTCCGGTCCACGAAGTGGAGGTTTCCAGAGGAGTTGAGCTGCTGCCGGCCGAAGAAGGCCTTGGCCTGCCCGACCCGGAGAGTCGCCATCGGGGCGAACTGGTGAGAGATGTTTGCGTCAATGATGTTCACGCTTCCGCCCGAGAGCTCCATCTGCATTGCGTAGCGGAAGTGCTCCCAGGCCGAGCCACCCAGGGACATCCGGCCCCGCCGGATCGTGAAGGATCCGACGTCGTCCCCCTCGTCGGGGCTGTCGTAGGTGAAGCGGAGCTGAAGGCGGGCGCCAAGCGTCAGGCTGAAGTCCTCGGTCCGGATGATCTCCGGGCTCCGGAGTTGCGGCAGCATGACCGGGGCCACAGGAATGAGGGCGGAATCCGCCTGGAGGGCCTCTCCGCTCACCTCGGGACTGGCGGCTTCGGAGGCCTGGGTCGAGGCGGTCTGAGCCCCCGCCAGGTCAGCGGCGGCCAGGGAGAGGAGCGCGGGGACGAGCCCCACCGCGAAGACATGTCGTAGCATGGACCAGGTTCCTCCTGGTTGGCCGAGGAGCGGCCCAGGGCCGTCTCGGCGTGGTGAAGTTCGAACCACGGAACGATCGGAAGATGGGTGGGGCAGGTGACGGGTCCGTCGCCGTCAGGTCACACGGAGGTAACAAAGGGAAGAGGAATCAGCCCGGAAGCGCCAGAAGGAACAGGCCTCGTGGAAGTGGGACTCCCGGGTTCGGTCTCACCGAGCCCGGTTCAATTCCAGGAAACCAGTTCGACCACTCCACTCCCGACGACCTCGATCAAAATCGCCCACAGAACGGATGGCCGAGCCCCCGGTGATACTGAACGAATTACTCATGGCGCTGGGAACCCCGGGGCCGGAAGCCCCGAGAGTAAACCCCTCACCTGCCCTGTCTATAGAGAGGTCGTCGAAGGTGGCGATCCCGTCCACGGCGTTGCGGCTCGTGGTGCCGGACAGGGTCCCGTCACTCGGGTTGGTGGCGATCGAGAGAGTCACTCGCCGGGAGGACGAATGGAGGGTTCCGTCAGCGTTTTCGATCCGCACGGTCACGGCGGGCGAGATCGTGACACCCGCCTCGGAGTCCGAGGGCTGGACGCCGAACACGAGGCGTCTGGTGGACGTCTCGGTGATATCGAACTCCCTGCTCTCGACATCGGAGAGGTCGGGCGCTGAGGCTTCGAGGGTGTACTCGTCGCCAGCCCTGTCGATGGAGAGATCGTCGAAGGTGGCGATCCCGTCCACGGCGTTGCGGGTGGTGGTGCCGGAGAGGGTCCCGTCACTCGGGTTGTCGTCGATCTCGAGAGTGACGGCGGTGGAAGCGGAGGTGACGAGGTTCCCGTCGTCGTCCTCGATCCGCACGGTCACGGCGGGCGAGATCGTGACACCCGCCTCGGAGTCCGAGGGCTGGACGCCGAAGGCGAGTCGGGAGGGTTCCGCGGAGACGTTCCCACGTTCGAGAACGATCGTGGCGGCATTGTCCATGCCTTCTCCATTCACCTCCCCCTCGATCCGCGTCGTACCGGGTTGAGTGTGGGCGGTGTAGGTCGCGACGTAGGTGCCATCCCTCTGGTCGGCCACCCCTCCGATCGTACCGCCCCCGACCAGACGAAGCACGACCGCGTCTCCTCCGACCGTGAGCGCATTTCCCTGATCGTCCAGGAGACGGACCGTGACGGTCGACGTGCTCGTCCCATCGGCATTCAGGAAAGACGGGTCCGTTTCGATGGTGGATGTACGCGGGGAAGCGGGGCCTGGGACGAACTGGACCGTTGTGCGTCCTCCGATCGGATCTCCATCTACCGTTCCCGTGATCGAGGCCGTGCCGACCACCGTGGGTGCCGTGAGGGTAGCGGTGTAGGTTCCATTCCCCTCATCCGACACAGTCCCGAGGGTGCCCCCCGTGGTGTTGAGCGCCACCTGATGGCCGCCGAAGAGAAGGGGTGCCCCCGATTGATCGCGCAGGAGGACCGTGATTTCCGAGGTACTCACTCCATCCGCGATGATCAGATCTGGTTCGGCCAGGATCTCCGAGAGCTCGGGTTCGGCGCGAGGGGCGACCTGCAATTCCACGGTGACTGGTTGGGGGGAGTTCACAGCGTCCGGGGAGGCCACGACCACCGTCCCCCGGTAGATGCCGGGGACGAGGCTCCGTGCCGCCAGCCCGACGGTGAGGTTCGTCGGAGCGGTCTCCCTTCCGAGTGAGACGTTGAGCCACCCGGTCGGTTCACCCTGGGGATGGGAGATCCACGCGCTGAGGCCCCGGAGGGTGCCGCTCCCCCGATTCTCGACCGCGACGGTGCGGGTAGGTGGATCCCCCGCATCGCCTTCGAGGACGTGCCACTGCAAACTCACGGGGTCCAGATCGAGTTCGGGAGGGGGGGCGCCCACGGTGAGGCGAACACGGAGTTCCTGGGGAGAATTTGGGGCCCGATCGGAGGAGATGTCCACGAAGGCGTCGAATGTCCCGGACGAGAGCGCTCCCGGTGTGGCTCGGAGCGAGAGTTCTGCGGGTGCGATGGTCCGGTCGAGTTGAGCGGTGAGCCAACCCGTGGCTTGCCCGGTCGTGTATCGTACTGTGGTAGCGATCCCATCAAGCTCGCCCCCGCCAGCATTCGCGATCCGAACCAGCTGAGGGGAGGGCGCTGGTTGGCCCTCCTCCCATACGAAGCCGATGGCCGCTGCGGAGACCTGGATGGAGGGAGGGGTAGCTCCTACGTTGAAGGTGACGGGAACGCTCTGCGGAGAGTTCGCGGCTTCGGTCGACTGAACCCGGATCTCGGCCTGGTAGAGGCCGCTCGGCAGGGTTTCCGGACGCGCTCGGATCGAGAGGATCGCAGGGGATTGGGACCCCTGCAGGCTCGTCTCCAGCCAACCCGTGGGTTGCCCGGCGGAATACGCCACTTCGATGGTAAGTGGGGGGAGGGCTCCTCCGTCGCTGCTCGTGACCAGGAGCTGAACCGGTTCCGTGGCGTCCCCTCCGGCGGCCCCGTCGAAACTAACCTCCGATAACGAGAACACGATCTCCGGGCGGGGACCAACCGTGATGGCAGCCGTTCCCGAGCCTCCACCGGAACTCGCCCGGATCGTTGCTTCCCCCACGGAGTGGGCCTCGACGAGCCCTGATCCGTTTACGGTGGCAACGGATCCATCCTCGCTGGTCCACGTGACGGCACGTCCTTCGAGAGGAGTTCCCGAAGCGTCGTGGGTCGTCCCCGTCAGGCGGAGCGTATCTCCGGGAAAGAGGGTTCCCTGGGCAGGCGCAACCGCGACGGAGGCCACCTCCACCGCAGTGACGGAGACGTCCTCACAGCCGTTGAGGAAAAGAAGGACGGCAGCGGCCACCCAAAGCCTTCGAGCGTGCCCGCGAAGCGTACTCATGTGTTCCCCTGGCCCAGAGACTCGCGCTTCAACCCGGGTGGGACCAGGGGGCGTAGGTGTCCTGGGCCACCTCCTCCTCGCATCTAAAAGCAAGGAGCGGGCCGGAAGGTCAGACTCACCTCATCGGTCGAGTTCCCGGAAGGAAGGCCGCTTCCGGCGCGCGCGCCCCGTGTAATTCATGCCCGGTTCGTGGAAGCTTCTTCAGGAATCGGTCCCGTACACCCTCCCGCGACGCGGTTCGAACGTCAGCCCATAGCGCGTTCGAGCCGCTGGTCAGCGCGAAGGGGAAGTGCGTCTTGACGGCCTGCCCCATAGAAGGAGGTTCAAATGCCCTCCGACCCGGGAAGGCAAGATTCAGCGGAGCATTTTGGAAGGGCGAGCGAGGCAGGGCCGGATCGAATACGAACCCGTGCGGGCTGACCCCATCTCGAAGAGCGAGACCAAGACGACCCCGGAGGACAAAGCCCGGCAAGGCCTTGTGCCTTGTCGGGATTCTCATTGTGGGAATCGCGACCGCGCACATTTTCACTCTGAGAGTGGATCTCCTTACATTTCGTCACACACGAGGCGGTGCGGGAGTGGCCGCTGCCGGGTCGTTTCTCCCTCGGCGCCGGGATCGATGCCGCGAAGCCGCGTCCGATTCCGACGCTGAAAGGAGAGCTGTGTGAGTGGGAACGCTCGCAACCCTGGATGGATGACGACTGCCGGGCCCCGCGAGTGAAGCCGAGACTCTGGCTCATCCAGGGGCAACTGGAGGTGGTCGCTGACACGGATGGTCCCTTCGGGGCAGGCGTGGGGATTGGAACTCCACGCGCGAGACCGGATCTTTGGCGCCCGGACCGCCGGGATCCCACCCTGCGCCACCGGGTATCAGCTGTGGGCCGGGGCTCTGCAAAGTCGTTGCGCGAGAGGCATCACGCAGCG
>SKVI01000199.1 GCA_007129525.1 Gemmatimonadota bacterium
AATGAAGGTCATGTTCCGGAGCGCCGCCGCCGGATCGATGTTCTCCATCAGCTTCAGGCTGGCGATCCCCACCAGCGACGCCACGAGCCCCACCATGACGGTGAAGAGCGGGAGGGCCACCGCCTCCACCACGTTGGCGGCCATGACACCCGCCGTGGCCCCGATGGCGATGGTGGCCACGATGGACCCCACGTACGACTCGAAGATGTCGGCGCCCATCCCGGCCACGTCACCCACGTTGTCGCCCACGTTGTCGGCGATGGTGGCGGGGTTGCGGGGGTCGTCCTCCGGGATCCCCGCCTCCACCTTCCCCACCAGGTCAGCCCCCACATCGGCGGCCTTGGTGAAGATCCCTCCGCCCACACGGGCGAAGAGAGCAATGGACGAGGCACCCATGGCGAACCCTGCGACCACTTCCCCGAAGCTCACCAGTTCGAGCGGTGTCGCTCCGACGGCCATCACCACATAGAAGATCCCGAGGCCGAGCAGACCGAGCGAAGCCACGGCGAGCCCCATGACGGAGGCACCCAGGAAGGAGACCCTCAGGGCCTTCGCCTGCCCCTCCGTGTTTGCGGCGTGGGAGGTGCGGACATTGGCCCGCGTGGCCGCCTCCATGCCCATGTAGCCGGCCAATGCCGAGCTGACGGCACCGGCTATATAGGCCAGGGAGCTGGCCACGCCGATGGCCCAGGCCAGCAGAGCGGCCACCACCAGGACGAAGACCGCCAGAACCGTGTACTCCCTTCGGAGAAAGGTCATGGCGCCCGCGTGAATCTGCTCGGACAGATCGATCATCAGATCGCTGCCTGAGGGCTGCTTCTTGACGTAGAGATAGATGACGAAGGCGATCAGCAGTCCGATCACCCCCAGAATCCAGGCACCTGAGGTCAGGGCTACGAAGTCCATGCGTCCAGCTTCCCCCTCTTGAAGGGTCCGCGTTGTGGCCGGCGGCCGGCCCGCCCGGTGGCGGGTAGCCCCTTTCCGGAAGGTGGGTCGGCGCCCAGGGGACCCGACCACACTCCGGTTGTTCCGGCTCCGTCAGTTCATCGGTTGATTCGGTTCATGGCCGACTCCATTCCTTCATCCATCCACAACTCCAGGGCTCCCGGAAGCTCGGCCAACACCCCCAGAACCCGGTCCTCGTCCTCGGCGGCCATGGGCGAGAGCACCCAGGACACCAGATCCGCATCCGGGGGGGGACGCCCCACCCCGATCCTGAGCCGCGGGTAGTCCCGATGGCCCAGCAGCGCTTCGATGCTCTTCAGTCCATTGTGGCCCCCGGCGCTTCCTCCGGGACGCAGTCGCACCCTTCCCGCAGGCCGGGTGGCATCATCCAACACCACCATCAGATCCCTGGACACGGAGAAGCCCTCCCGACCCAGATGGGGCCGGAGGGCCATCCCGCTCCGGTTCATGTAGGTGGTGGGCTTCACCAGGAGCACCTCCTGGCTCGCCACCACCCCACCGGTGACCAGGGCCGGGCCCTCCTGCTCGAAGGGCCCGAACTCCCAGTCGTGGGCCATGCGGTCCAGGGCCCACCATCCCACGTTGTGCCGTGTGTCGTCATACCGGGGACCGGGATTCCCCAGCCCCATGACGATCTTCATCGAGACGCAGGCCGGATCCCGAAAACCTCAGCCCTCGGGCTCTTCCTCGGAGGCTTCCGCTTCTGCTTCTGCTTCTTCCTCGGGCTCCTCGCCCACCAGTTCCGGCTCTTCGATCTCCTCTTCCTCCTCGGGCTCCTCCTCGATGGGCGCGAGGCTCGGCGTCTGGATGGAGCACACGGTCCGGGCCAGGTCCAGCAGCACCTCGACCCCTTCTGGGATCGCCAGGTCACTGACGTGGAGCGACTCGTTGATCTCCAGCTCCGAGACATCGGCCTCGATGAACTCGGGGATCGCGGTGGGAAGACAGGCCACGGGGAGCATGTAGATGGTCTGCTCCAGCACGCCGCCCTGGTCCTTCACCCCCACGGGGGTTCCCTCGAGGTGGATGGGAATGTCCAGCTCGATCTCCACGCCCGCCTGGATCCTCAGGAAATCCACGTGCAGGATCTCGGGCTTGAAGGGATGGGTCTGGATCTCCCGAACCAGCGTGGGGACCGGCGCCTTCTCCCCGTCCAGCTCCAGGTTCACGATGGTGTTCTCCACCGAGATGGAGTGGAAGAGGTGCGAGGTGTCGTTGGCGTCCAGGGTGACGGGAATGGTGTCCGCTTTCCCGCCGTACACGACGGCGGGGAGCTTTCCGGCGGCCCGGAGCTTCCGAGCCACACCCTTCCCCGATTCATCGCGGGGTTCGGCTTTGAGTGTAACCTGCGTACTCATGTGTCTTCCTTACCGTGCGGGGGCCTGCGGGCCCGTGGTTCTGGTCCAAAGCCCCGGAGCGTCATCCCGGAGCCCTCGGCCAGAGTTCAGTCGTCTTCGGTGCGAATCTCGAAAAGCTGGCTCACCGAGTCGTTGGAGTAGATGTACTCGATGGCGCGAGCCAGCAGCTCGGCCACCGAAAGCACGACCAACTCCGGAAACCGCCTCCCCTCTGGAACGTGGATGGTGTTGGTCACCACCAGCTCCGTCAGGGGGGCTTGGGTGAGCTTTTCCACCGCGTTCCCCGAAAGGAGCGCATGGGTGGCACAGGCGTAGACCGCCTTCGCCCCCCTCTCGTGGAGCGCCCGAACCGCAGATGCCATGGTTCCGGCGGTGTCCACCATGTCATCGGTGATCAGGCAGTTGCGACCCTCCACCTCACCCACCACTGTCAGGACCTCCGACTGGTTGTGAGCCGGACGCCGCTTGTCGATGATGGCGAAGGTGGCCTCGAGGCGCTTTGCGAACCCCCGGGCCATCTTGGCCGACCCCACGTCCGGCGCCACCACCACCAGGTCCTCCAGCTCCTTTTGCCGGAAGTACTCGGTGAGGACCGGCGCCGCGTAGAGATGATCCACCGGGATGTCGAAGAATCCCTGGATCTGGTGCTGATGGAAGTCCATCCCCAGCACCCGATCGGCGCCCGCCGTCACCACCAGGTTGGCGGCGAGCTTGGCTCCGATGGCCACCCTGGGCTGGTCCTTCCGGTCCTGCCGTCCGTACCCGAAGTAGGGGATCACGGCGGTGATCCGGGCGGCGGAGGCGCGCTTGGCGGCATCAATGAGGAGCAGCAGCTCCATGATGTTGTCCGCCGGTGCCACCGTGGGCTGGATGATGAACACATCCCGTCCCCGGGCATTCCGGTCGATCCGGACGAAAATCTCGCCGTCGGCGAAGTCGTGGATGTGTGCCGCATCGACCTGCTGGCCGAGGAGCTCTCCGATCTCGTCCGCCAGGGGCCGGTTCGCTCGTCCGGAAAGGATGAGCATCGGCCCTCTTCCGTGGGTGTCGTCCATTCGGATTCCGGTGGTCCTGGCCTCGGGTCGCGTAGGGTAACAGCCTAAAAACTTAGACATGCCCCCCGGACGCGTCAACGCCCGACGGACATGGGTCCGGCAGACACGACAATGGGCTCAGAAAACCTCGGCTTCCCGCTCCAGCACCTCGATCTCCCGGGTGCTGGTGAGCGGCGAGCCATCCAGCGAGGTCACCTCGAGGGTCAGTTGGTAGGTTCCGGGGTCGAGTCCCGAGAGATCCATGACCACCCGCCGAAGGTGAGGAGACTCCCGGGTCCCCTCGCCCTCGGGTACCTCCTCCTCCCAGCGCATGGAGGTGGGAGAGGGGCGGGAGAGGATCCGGAGGGCCTCGCCGGCCCGACGCAGGAGGCCCCGGTCCTCCCGGGAGGCGCTGAGCTGGACCCGTACCCGGCGATCCGCGCCTTCCAGCGCCGACAGCTCCCAGACCACTTCCACCGGCCCCTGGGCCACCTCGTTGCCCCTGAGCGCGCGGTGGATGAGGGAATCGAGGGGAACCTCGTCGCTCATGGCCCGCGCGGCGTCGGCGTCAGCTTCCAGCTCCCCGAGGTCGGGGCGCAGGAGGAGGAGGTCGGAGATGCCGTCCGAGTTGCCGTCGGTGCCGGGAGGACGCACGCCCCGCCTCTGACGCCATCCCCGCTGGCCGGCCGCATCCAGCGCCTCCAGGGACAGGAGGTGGGGCGCCGACGGAATTCGGGCCAGTGCCACGCTCCCGGTGTCATCTACACGGGGGGCGGTAAAGCGGACGGGCTCGAAGTCGGCCAGGTTCAGGGCGAAGAGGGCGGCTTCCAGCTCTGCCGGGGGGAAGGGAGCCACGATGGACTCCACCGGGACGTCCTCTTCCTGGGCCCGGGCAGAATCGGCACGGGAGGGAGGCGCCGGTCGCGCCAACTCCCACGCCGCCACCACCAGCATCTGGTCACCTCGCGGAAAGCGGGCTACCTGGGCGTCTACGGTCCGGATCCGGGGTGCCGCAGGGGGGGCGTGCCGGGACCGGGTCTGGCGCCGGTGCGTGGTCCAGTCCTCCGGGGTCGAAGCGGCCGGAGCCTCCACCGCGTCAGCGGCGGGCATCAGGTACCGGGTCTCGGGATCGTAGCGGCCCACCACCGGAGGGGGCCCGATGTGGTGCCGCGGTTCCCGGATCCGCTCGTACGCCACCACCGGACCGTAGCGGACCATGAGCTCGGTCATGTCATCGCTCCACCGCATGGCGTGCCCGTTGCGGGCGTTCTGCCGCGTGCGGCTCAGCATCCAGCGGGAGAGGTGCTCTGTGCGAAGGGCGTTTCCCTCGAGGAGGAAAAGGGGGCGGGAAAGGGTCCAGATCCGCGCCCGCATCCGGTCCGCTTCGTCCCCGTCCAGTCTCCGCAGGCTCCGGTGGAGATCGGTGTCCACGAGAAAGCGCGGGTCCTCCCATTCCCGACGTTCATCTTCAGGGAGGGCGTCCAGCACTCGCTGGAAAGCGGCCTCGGCTTCGGCCGTTCTTCCCAGCCCGTGCAGGGCCATGCCCTCGAGCCCGTCACACCACCATCCCTCCGCCCGGCAGAGTCGTGCCGCCGTCAGCGCCTCGTCCCACCGTCCCTCGTCCGCCAGGTAGGCCACCCACTGGCCCATGACCCACTCGTCCCCCGGATAGGCCCGGGCCACCCGTTCGAGTACGGTCAGGAGCTCCCGGCGGGCCTCGGCCACCCGCTCGGACTCGGGCGGAGGGGTCCACGACGGACGATCTTCCTCGTCGGCATCGTCGTCGGTCCCGAACCGGAGGCAGAAGCGGCCCACCCTCTCGTCGCAAGGTCCGGTCCCGCTCCACCAGGACCTGGGCGCGTACCGGGCCCTCGCCCGCTCGAAGCGGGCCTGGGC
>SKVI01000339.1 GCA_007129525.1 Gemmatimonadota bacterium
ACCAACGCCTCCCGACCGCTCCGGGGCCTCGCGAACTGGGCCTTGATGCCGTACGTGGCCACCCACACGAAGAAAGCGGCGGTGAGGACGGTGGCCGGAACCAGCCAGGTCCATGGAAGGGCCATGGGCTCCGGAAAGTCCTGAAAGAGCATGAGGGCCCCCAGGAAAAAGGCCACGGTGCCGGTGCCCACGAAGATTCCGAAGGTGGGGGTGAAGGCTTCGGCAATGAAGAGACCGATGGCCAGGGCCAGAAGCACGTAGCCGGCCACATTGATGGGCATGGCGGCAGAGGCGAAGAGGAGGAGCACCAGCGCGATCACCCCCGCCACTCCTGGCACGATGGCCCCCGGATTCGTCATCTCGCCGATGATCCCGTACATGGCCACCAGCATGAGAATCAGCATCACCTCCGGGCGTATCAGCATGCCCAGGAATCGCTCCGCCAGGTTCTGCGGAATCGCGTCGATGGTCGCCCCCTCCACCCTCAGGGTATCGCCCTCCACCACCCATCCGTGCAACTGCCCCAGAAGATCCTGCCGATCAGAGGCCACCATATCGATGACCCCCAGCTCCAGCGCTTCTCGCTCCGTGACGGAGGCTCCGTCGCGCACGGCCGAGATGGCCCACTCCACGTTCCGGTCCCTGCGCTCGGCGATGCTTTCGATGAGGCTCTCGGTGGCGTTGAAGATCTTCTGGCGCTGGACGGTGTCCGCCTCGGCACCCTGGGCCATGGTGACCGGGGAGGCCGCGCCGATGGTGGTGGAGGGAGCCATGGCGGCCACGTGGGCGGCCATGGTGATGAAGGTGCCTGCGCTGGCGGCCCGGGCTCCGTCCGGAGACACGTATACCACCACGGGCAGTTCGGCACCGAAGAGCATGCGGACGATGTCCTGAGTGGAGTTCAGGAGCCCCCCGGGCGTGTCCAGCTCGATGATGAGAGCGGCGGATTCCCGCTCCCGGGCCATCTCCAGGGCCCGCCCGATGTAGTTGGTGGTGGTGGGGCTGATGGGTCCTTCGATCCGGATGAGGCTCACCACCGGCTCAGCGTTCGACTGGGAGAGCGCCTGCTGGAACTCGGCAGGCCCCTCCCCGGAGGCCAGAGGCCACGAAAGGAGGGCACCCAACAGGAGAAGCGTCTTCATCATGAATCCTCCAGCGACCAGGTCACCCCATCCTCCTGCCGTGGGCGGCTTGAGCCGGGCCGCGGGGCGGGAGACTCGGGAGAGCCCTTCGCCTCTGGTCCGCGGTGCCGACGTCCATACAGACTTTCTGTGCTCCCCTACCCTGATGCAGGCCGAGGGAGCCGCAACGGCCCCATGGCCGCCCAGGAAGTGGATGGATACCTTGATCCGTCGAGCGATCCCAGAAGACGTGCGCCGGGGGCCGGGGTCCTTCCGGCTCCGCCAGCTCTGTCACTCCGGACGCACCCACCCGTCAAAGGAGGTCCAGGACTCATGACTCCCTCTCGACGTTCCTTCCTGAAGCGAGCCGCGTCCCTGGGCGCGGCCGCCGTGGGGGCCGGCCTGGCTACACCACTGGTCGACTCGCCCGGCCCGGCCCCTCTGACTCGGACCCGGCCTGCCGGTGGCCCTTCCGCCGGGGGCTATGACCCCTGGATCGAGGTGAACCCGGACCATCTCCGATTCAATGCCGGGGAGGCCGCCCGGACCACCGCCGGGCGGCCCATCTTGGCCGTGGTCAAGAACAACGGCTACGGGCTCGGGCTCGAGGAGGTGGGGCCCACGCTGGACCAGGCTCCCGAGGTGGTGGGTCTGGCCGTGGTGAAGGTGGAGGAGGCGCACCGGCTCCGGGACGCCGGTGTCCAGAAGCCCGTGCTCCTCATGAGTCGAGCGACCCAGGAGGAAGCGCGTGATCTGGTCCGCCGGGATGTTCGCCTGGCGCCCTTCTCCGACGGGGACGGCGAGCGTCTGGCACGACTCGCCGACGAGTTCCAGCGCCCCGTCCCCGTCCACCTGTACCTGGATACGGGGATGAGTCGGCTGGGGATGCCCCACCACCGGGCCCTTCCCTGGATGGAAGAAATGGCCACCCGGCCGGAGCTCGAGGTGGAGGGGTGCTTCATGGGCTTCACCGAAGACCTGGAGTACGACCGGGAGCAGCTCCGACGCTTCCTCGAGCTGGGCCGGGAGGCCCGTAACCGGGGTCTGTCGGTGGGCCACCTCCACGCCGCCTCGTCCAGGCACGTCACCTTCATGCCGGAGTCGCACCTGGAGATGGTTCGTCCGGGACTCATTCTGTTCGGAGCCCACGTAGCAGGGGGAAGGGAGGCGGAGGTCCTGGAGCTCCGTCCGGCGCTGCGACTCCGGGCCCGGGTCCTGCGGGTGGAGCGACTGCGACCCGGCGACTCGGTGAGCTATGGGCGAAACTACGTCGCCCGGGACGCGGTCTGGGTGGCCACCATCCCCGTGGGCCACTCCGACGGCTACCCGCGGGAGGCGGTGGATGGCTGCCGGATTCTTGTCGGAGACCGGACCTACCCGGTCATCGGCGCCGTGAGCGCCAGCCACTGTGTGGTGGAGGTGGGGACCGACCGAACCGTCGAGCAGGGTGGCGTGGCCACCCTCATGGGTCCTGACCACCCGGACATTCATCCCAACGAGATTTCGGACATCACCGGACGTTCCGTGTACGACGTGCTCATGCATCTGAGCCCCGGACTGCCCAAGCGGGAGTGGCTGGGACCTGCGGACTGACTCGGCGCCCATCGACTGACCCCACCCGGCCCGGCGTGATCTCAGCCGGCGCCGGGGTGGGTCGCGGGGGGCTGGCCTCGTCGATCAGGGATTGGCAGCGGCGCTCGTAAGACGTTCCACCACCTCGTCGGTCGACAGGACCTCGTTGGCAATGAACTGGAAGTTGGTCAAGGCCGCCTCGTAGCCGTCCAGGCCGGGCAACTGGGCTGCCGCGGTCCCGTCGGAGACCACGGCGACCTCAAAGCCCTGCTCCAGGAGCTCCCGGAGGTGCGATTCGGTGCAGAGGTTGGCCGACATCCCTGCCAGAACGACGGTGGTGATGCCGCGCTTCCGGAGTTGGAGGACCAGATCATTCGACTGGGGGCCGTACACCTTGTGGGGGTTGGTGACGATGGTCCCGTCGGCCTCGATGTACGGTCGATACTGCTCGAGCCAGTCGGCCCCGGATCCCTGGAAACCCGCGGTGCTCAGCGGGCTGTCCCGGTCGAACATCCCGATCTCGTGCATGAGGACCTCCAGTGGTCCGCCGAACTCCCAGTGGTGGTCAGTGGGGTAGTAGTAGTGGGGTGAGATGACCAGGGGGGTGCCGGTCTCTCCGGCTACCTGCATCAGCCGTTCGAGATTGGTCCGGGTGTCGTTTGCCACCACGTTCTCTCCCACGACACCCCAGGCCACTCCGTCTTCGTGAAGGAAGTCGTTCTGCGGGTCGGTGATCACGACGGCGGTGTGACCCGGTTCGAAGGTGGCCGAGGTCTCCGGGAGCTGGGCTTGAAGGGGTCCTGCCAGGGCCAGGAGGAGGACCGCGAACGACCAGTTGGCTTGACGCATCATCTTCGTCTCCTTGTGAAGGTCCGGAACGGTGAATGACGTGCTGCAGCCGACAAACTCAGGAGGCCCTGAATCCGTTCCAGGAGCGCCGCCGGTCTCCTGGCCATGCCTCGGATCAACCCGCCCTTCACCAAGCCTGTCCTGCAGTCCGAACAGGGCATCGGCGTCGAGCCCCTTGGAGGGGCGGGTGCGCCGACAGGGGTCCGTCGGTGGGTGGGTTCGGTGTCTTCGTGTGCCCAGGGAGCCGGAGACGGCTCCACCGGACTCGTGAGATCGAACTCCCAGCGCACCTGCCAGGTACCTTGTAAAGGATGGGGAGCGCTACACCTGGAGGGTCTCCGGGGCGGCCTTCCAGGAGGTGTCATCCGGCTGTGAACCCACGTCAAGCGGCGGAGAGGAGCTGAAATGACGAGACGAAGGATCCTGGCGTGGAGCGTCCACGCCTACACGGCCCTGGGCCTTCTCCTGGCCGCCGGGGCGGTGATTCTCATCGTCCAGGGCGGGGAAGGGGATCTCCGGCGTGCCCTCCTCCTCCTCCTGGTCGCCGGTGTGGTGGACTGCACCGACGGTTGGCTGGCCCGGAGGGTGGGAGTCGCCGAGGTGCTCCCCCATGTCGATGGTCGACGCCTGGACGACATCATCGACTTTCACACCTACGTCTCCATCCCGCTCCTGCTCCTGTGGCGGGCCGGGATTCCGGCGGGGGGGTGGGTCTGGGCCCTGCTGGCGCCGCTTCTGGCCAGCGGATACGGCTTCGCGCAGGTGGAGGCCAAGACCCGGGACGGGTTCTTTCGGGGCTTTCCGTCATACTGGAACATCGTGGCCTTCTACCTCTTCTTTCTGGCGCCGCCGCCGTGGCTCTCGGGGGTGATCCTGGCGGGGTTCGCCGTCCTGGTTTTCGTGCCGAGTCCCTACCTGCACCCGTCAAAAGGGGGGCCCTGGCCCGCACTCACCATGACGCTGGGCGCGGTGTGGACCCTGCTGGTGCTGGGGATCCTGGTGGGTGTAGCCCGACCCGAAGGGGTGTGGGTCTGGGTGTCCCTGGCCTTCCCGATCTACTATCTGGCAGTGTCCTGGTTCGGGATCCGTCGGCGCTCAGGTTGAGTGGTGCACTTCCGGATGCAGGGCCTGGCGGGGACGCGATTGCTCAGGCCGTGACCTGGCAGTGGAAGACGGTGGCCGGAAGTACGTTGCGGGGCTCGAAGCTCCAGTCCACCTCGTCGAACACCCGCTTGAGGTGCGAGCCGATCCTGGGAGAGAACTGGTAGACCAGCATGGCGCCGTCGGTGTTCAGGACCGAGCGGGTCCGCTCCAGGATCCGGTCCCGGACCTCTCCGGGCATGAGGCTGAAGGGAATTCCCGAAAGAACGTAGTCCGCTCCGTCGAAGCCGCGATCCGTGAGCACGGTCTCCACCTCTTCGGCCGAGTCGTGGATCACCTCCAGACGCGAATCGGAGTAGGTCTCCCTGAGGTGGCTGACGAAGTCCGGGTGGGTCTCGAAGACCACCAGCCGGGCATCGTGCCGCATTTTTTGCAGGATCTCGGCCGTGCAGGTGCCCAGGCCCGGTCCGTATTCGACGATGACCCGGGCTCTGGACCAGTCAATGGGCGCAAGGGTCCTGCGCACCAGGAATCGGGAGCTGGGAATGACCGATCCCAGCATGGCGGGCTCCT
>SKVI01000017.1 GCA_007129525.1 Gemmatimonadota bacterium
AAGCTACGCAGGGCTGGTGGAGCGGGCGGCCGATGCCGACCTGGTGGTGCTGGGCGTCTACCTGCCTCCCCGGGCCGGGGCCGGGTCGGTGGCCCTGCCGCCGGAGTTCCAGGAGTTCGCCGGCCGGTTGGGGGAAGAGGCGCCTGCGGTCCTGGTCTCCTTCGGCAACCCCTACCTCCTGACCGCGCTTCCGGAGTTGGGGACCTACCTGGTGGCCTGGGGAGACCGGGAGGTGAGCCAGCGGGCGGCGGCCCGGGGCGTCGCAGGTGCGGTCTCCCTCGAGGGACGGCTCCCCATCTCCATTCCCCCCCTGCACCAGAGGGGCGAAGGCATTGAACGGGCCGCCAATCCGGTGATGGCCGCCCGGGCGGACCAGCGTCGTGACGCCCTGGACGAGGCGGGACTCCTGCGGCGCGACGACGATGAGCCCGACGAAACCGACGACGTGCCCGGCGCAATCGACGACGTGCCCGGCGCAATCGCAGAAGGGGCGCCGCCGCCGGCGGCGGGAGCCCCGCCTCCGCTGAGCTGGCTGGACCGCACCCGGTCCCCTCTGGAGGTGGATCCAGCGGAGCAGGGCATGGACCCCGAGGCCCTGGACGCCCTGGATCGCTACATCGTCCGGGCCATCGCCGACTCCGTGGCACCGGGCGTGGCGCTGGCCGTGGGACGGAGGGGAGAACTGGTCCGACTCCGGGGCTACGGCCGCACCGACTGGGCCCCGGACAGCCCCGTGGTGACGCCCTACACCCTCTTCGACCTGGCCTCCCTCACCAAGGTCGTGGCCACCACCTCGGCGGTCATGGCCCTGGTGGACGACGGCCGCTTGGGGTTGGACGACCGGGTGGTGGACCACCTCCCGGAGTTCGCCCGCGGCGATGACCGCAAGCGCCGGGTCACGGTTCGGGATCTCCTGCTGCACCGGAGCGGACTGCCGGCATACCGACAGTTCTTTCTGGATCTGGAGGGGGTCGAGGCGGTGCGAGAGGCGGTCTACGACCTGCCCCTGGATCGGGACCCCGGCGAGGGCACCACCTACTCGGACATCGGGTTCCTGACCCTGGCCTGGGTGGTGGAGGCCGCAGCGGGCCGCCCCTTCGAGCGGTTCGTGGAGGAACGGGTCTTCCGACCCCTGGGCATGGACGACACCCGCTTCAACCCGCCTCGGGAGCTGTGGCTACGGACGGCGCCCACGGAGGTGGACCGGGAGCGGCGGATGCGCCACGTGCTGGGGGAGGTCCACGACGAGAACGCCTTCGTGTCGGGTGGGGTGGCGGGCCACGCCGGACTCTTCTCCACCACCGCCGACCTGGCGGTCTTCACCGAGATGCTGGCGCGGGGCGGAGGGCTGGACACCTGTGGGCACGTCTCCATGTCTGGAACCCCGTGCACTCGGGCCCGGACCCGGCCCGTGGAGGTGCTGGAGGGCTCTACCGTGGCGGAGTTCAGCCGTCGGGCGTCGGAGAGTTCGTCGCGGGCGCTGGGGTGGGACACCCCCTCGGGCCGGTCCTCGGCCGGGGATTTCTTCTCCGACCAATCCTTCGGCCACACCGGGTTCACCGGAACCTCCATCTGGATCGATCCGGAGCTGGAACTCTGGGTGGTCCTTCTCACGAACCGGGTGAATCCCACCCGGGAGAACACCCGTCACATTCCCTTCCGGCGAGCGGTCCACGACTCGGTGGCCGGAGCGGTGCGGGATCGGCCGGTGGAGCGCCGAGAGCGTTAGCTCAGCCGTGCGAGCGCTGGTACGAACGGACCAGCTCCAGGATCTCCGAGATGTCGAAGGGCTTCCGGACCATCGGGATCCGGGTTTCACCCATGATCCGGCCCACCTCTCGGGCCGTTACGTCGCCGGTCATGAAGACGATCCGACCCTCGTAGCTCGTGGTCCGCTCGCGAAGTGTCTCCAGGAGCTCCTCGCCGCCGACCCCGGGCATTCGAAGGTCGGAGAAGATCAGGTGGAAGGGATCTTCGGCTTCGTCGATCCGTTCCAGTGCCTCCCCTCCGTCGGCGGCCAGCATCACCTGGTGCCCCTCCCGGCTGAGGAGTCGGTCCAGGACCTGACGGATCCCCGGTTCGTCGTCCACCACCAGGATTCGCAGGGGAGCGCGGGGGACGGGCGCCTCGCCTGCTCCCACCGCCGGTGCGGGAGCGGCCGGCTCCACGTGGGCGCCTGCGGCGGAGGGAAGACGCACCAGGAAGAGGGCGCCCTGATCCACCTCGCTCTGCACGTCGATCTCTCCGCCGTGCTCGGCCACGATGCTGTGGACCAGGCTCAGACCCAGCCCGGTCCCCTCGTGGGGGTCCTTGGTGGTCCAGAAGGGGTCGAAGAGCCGGTCCAGGTGGTCGGGGGCGATGCCCGGGCCGTTGTCATAGACCGAGAGAGTGACCCCCCTCCGGGCCACCTTCGTCCGGACAATGAGTCGCCGCTCCCGCTCCACCGTGGCCAGGGCCTGCTCGGCATTCACCACCAGGTTCAGCACAACCTGCTCCAGCTGACCCCGGTCGCCGGTGACCGGGGGGAGGTCCTCCGCCAGGTCCAGTGACACCTTGATGTTGTGGGTCCGGAGAGCGTACCTGCGAACCGTCAGGACATGGTGGACCACGTCGTTCAGGTCCACTCGCTGCTCCGGCTCCGGTTGTTCCTGACTGTGGCGGGTCAGCCGTCTCAGATTGTTCACGATCTTCGAGCTTCGTTCGGCCTCCCGGGCCACGGTCCGGAGCATCTCCCTCTCGTCGTCGGAGCCGGCCTCGGCCATGAGGAGCTGCACCAGGCCACGGATGGAGGTGAGGGGGTTGTTCAGCTCGTGGGCCACGCCTCCCACCAGCGTGCCCAGGCTGGCCAACCGTTCGGCCCTCCTGAATTGCTCCTCCCGCGCCCGCTCCTCGGTGATGTCCCGGGCGATGCCGTGGGCGCCGACAAGGGTGTCACCGTCCCATATGGCGGTGGCTGCCAGGTGAATGTCCCGCTTCTCGCCGGAGGGACGCTCGACCCGGAGCTCCGCTTCGAGGCTCTCCACCTCACCCTCGACCAACCTCTGGTAGGCCTCCCGGGCCGGCTCCAGGTCCTCCGGAGCGAAGAGCTCGTGGAAGGGTCGTCCCAGCACCTCGTCGGCTGATCGCCCCAGGAGCTCCTCTCCCGTCCGGTTCAGCTCCGTCATGCGGTTGTTGGTGTCCACCGCGTAGACGGTGTAGGGAGAGGTCTCCACCAGCCGCCGGTAGTGTCGTTCGCTGGCCTGGATCTCGGCTTCGTCCCGCTCTCGTCGGATGGCGCCTCCCAGCGTGCTGGCTGCTGCCTGGAGGGCTTCCCGCGCGGCTGCCGACCACTCCCTGGCGTGCCGGCAGTCGTCGAAGCCCAGGCATCCCCACCACTCGTCGTCCACGAACACCGGCACCACCGCCATGGAGCGTATGGACTGCTCCTCCAGGTGGGGTCGCTCGGATTCCGGAAACTCGGCCACCACGCCCTGGACCATCTGGCCGGCCTGGAAGCGCCGGACCCACCGCTGGTAGCCGGCGGCGGCCAGGTCCATTCCCTGCATTTCCGGGTTGTCCATCTCGGGGTCGGCGTGCGCGGCGGTCCATTCGTAGCGCTGGCTCACCAGGGGTCTGCCCTCCGGCCCCGGATGGGTCTCGAAGAGGTAGGCCCGGCTCACTTCGGTGGCTTCCCCCAGGCGGGCCAGGACCGCCTGGGCCGCCTCCTCCCACTTGGGGCTCCGGAGCAGGAGCCTGGCGGTGAAGGCCACGGCCTGAAGGATCGCTTCGCTGCGGCGTCGTTCCCGCTCCGCCTGCCGCTGCGCCGTGATGTTCCGGGCAATGGAGACGACCATGGTCGTTCGGCCGTCCTCCTGGATGGGGACCAGCCGGCTTCGGTACCAGCGTGGGAGGCCGTCGGCGCCGATGGCCTCCCCTTCGTGCTCCGCCGGGGTTCCGGTCCGGATCACGCGCTCGAGGATCTCCCGGTAGGCCTCCGCCGAATCCGGGGCCACGTAGTCGAAGATGGAGCGGTGGAGGGCCTCCTCCAGGCGGACCCCCGCCTCGCCCCGGTTGGCGTAGAGGACCCTGGCCTCCCGGTCCAGCACGAAGATCAGGTCGGAGACGGCCTCCAGTGTTCGGCGGAGGACTCGCGCATCCACTGTGGGTGAAGAGGCCATGATGGGGCTGCCGGACCGGGGGCTCGGAGGCCAGGCGGACGCGGGTGCACCCGTATCTCCCTGAGCATCACACCATACAAAGCTGCACCATAAGGAATCCGCAAGCCGGAGACCAGCCGGGCGGCGACGGGGAGCGCCGCTTTGGCGGCCGGGGCTTTCCTTTTTCCGGCGTGGCCGGTAACGTGGCGCCGTCGTACCCGTGCCGGCCTCACCTGCTCACTCCGACCTCCGTCCGCGACGAGCCGCACTCCCCCATGACCCCACTGGACTGGATCATCATCGGGCTCTACTTCGTCCTGGCCGTGGGGATCGGCCTGGCCATGGCGAAGCGAGGAGGCAGGTCGCTGTCGGACTACTTCATCGGGGGACGGTCGTTGCCCTGGTGGCTGGCGGGCACCTCCATGGTGGCCACCACCTTTGCCGCCGACACGCCCCTGGCCGTCACCGAGATGGTGGCTCGTCACGGGGTGGCCGGAAACTGGCTCTGGTGGAACATGGTCATGAGCGGAATGCTCACCGTGTTCTTCTATGCCCGGCTGTGGCGGCGAGCCGGGGTCATGACCGACGTGGAGTTCACGGAGCTGCGCTACGGGGGACGGCCGGCGGCCTTCCTCCGGGGCTTCCGGGCCCTCTACCTGGCCGTGCCCATCAACCTCATCATCATGGGCTGGGTCAACCTGGCCATGGTGGAGATCGCGGCGGTGGCGCTGGACATCCCCCGCCTGTACGCCCTGCTCTTCTGCTTCTTCCTGGCGGCGGGGTACTCCATCCTGGCCGGGCTGTGGGGGGTGGTGGTCACCGACCTCTTCCAGTTCGTTCTGGCGGTGGGAGGGGCGATCGTGCTGGCCATCTTCGCCGTGAGCGCCGTGGGCGGGATCGCCGGCCTGGAGGCGGGCCTGGAAGAAGTGTACGGCTCCTCCGAGGCGGCCCTGAGCCTCCTGCCCGACATCGGCGCGGCGTGGATGCCCGCCATTACCTTCGCCGTGTACCTGGGAATGAACTGGTGGGCCTCGTGGTATCCGGGAGCGGAGCCCGGTGGCGGC
>SKVI01000315.1 GCA_007129525.1 Gemmatimonadota bacterium
AACCTTCTAACCGGATGGCCCGCCAGTCGTTGGTCGTCCGGGGGGCACGGGAGCACAACCTCAAGGACATCTCCCTGGAGTTGCCCCGGGAGCGCCTGGTGGTCATCACCGGCATCTCGGGGTCGGGGAAGTCTTCCCTGGCTTTCGACACCATCTACGCCGAGGGCCAGCGGCGGTATGTGGAGTCGCTCTCGGCCTACGCCCGCCAGTTCCTGGGCCTCATGGAGAAGCCCGATGTGGACGGCATCGAGGGGCTCTCGCCGGCCATCTCCATCGAGCAGAAGACCATCTCGCGGAATCCCCGCTCGACGGTGGGGACCGTCACCGAGGTCTATGATTATCTGAGGCTCCTCTGGGCCCGGGTGGGCATCCCGCACTGTCCGGAGTGCGGGGAGCCTGTGCTCCGGCAGTCGGCCACCCAGATCGTGGACCGCATCCTGGAACTGGAGGAGGGCACCCGGATCCAGCTCCTTGCCCCCCTGGTCCGGGGGCGGAAGGGTGAGTTCCGGGAGCTCTTCGAGAGGGCCCGAAAGGAGGGGTTTGTCCGGGTTCGTGTGGACGGCGAGACCTTCGACCTGGACGATCCGCCCTCCCTGAACCGATACGAGAACCACGACGTCTCCATCGTGGTGGACCGGGTGGTGGTTCGGGAGCGGGATCGGTCCCGGATCGCCGACTCGGTGGAGGTGGCCCTCCGGGCGGCCGAGGGAATGGTGGAGGTGCTGGAGCACGGCGCCAGCGGCGACGATCCCTCCGTTCACCTCTTTTCGGAGCACTACGCCTGCACCGGTTGCGGCACCTCGCTTCCGGAACTGGAGCCCCGGCAGTTCTCCTTCAACTCGCCCTACGGCGCCTGCTCCGAGTGTGACGGGCTGGGCACCCGCCGGGAGGTGAGTCCGGAACTGGTGGTGGGCGACGGGAGCATCTCCATTCTCGAGGGGGTGGTTCTGCCCTGGGGCGAGCCCTCGGGGCACCTGAAGCGGTCGATCCTGCCGGGGCTGGCCGAGGCCTACGAGTTCGATCCAGCCGATCCATGGGACGAGCTCGCTCCTGCCGTCCAGGAGGCGATCCTCTTCGGCTCGGATCGCATGAAGATTCGGTTCCCCTATCGGCGAAAGGGCAAGGATCGCAGCTACACCGAGGTGTGGGAAGGCGTGGTGGCCAGTGTTGACCGGCGGTACCGGGAGACCTCCTCGGAGGGCGTGCGGGATCAACTGTCCCGGTTCATGTCCGTGCGTCCCTGCAACGTCTGCGGCGGAGCCCGACTTCGGCCCCAGTCGCTGGCGGTGACGGTGGGGGGACGCTCCATCGGCGAGGTGGTGGAGATGCCCATCGACCGGACCCGGGAGTTCTTCCGGGCCCTTCCGGTGGCAGGTGAGGACCGAGGCACCGATGATCCGGCCGCCCTGCCTGTTCAGCCCCTCTCGGCGGAGATCGCCGGGCCCATCCTGAAGGAGGTGCGGGAACGCCTTCGCTTCCTGGACGACGTGGGACTCCAGTATCTGACCCTGGGGCGATCGGCTCAGAGCCTCAGCGGAGGGGAGGGCCAGCGGATCCGGCTGGCCACCCAGATCGGGAGTCGGTTGGTGGGCGTCCTCTACGTGCTGGACGAGCCCTCCATCGGGCTGCACCAGCGGGACAACGAGCGGCTCCTGGAGACGCTGAAGGCCCTCCGTGACCTGGGCAACACCGTGCTGGTGGTGGAGCACGACGAAGACACCATTCGGGCCGCTGACCACGTGGTGGACCTGGGACCGGGGGCCGGTCGCAAGGGGGGCGAGGTGGTCGCGGAGGGGACGGTGGACGACCTCGAGGCGTCCCGGAGGTCCCTTACCGGCGCCTACCTTCGGGGGGATCGCCGGATCCCCGTGCCCGCGGAGCGGCGACCGGCGGATCCGGACCGGCAGCTCGTCCTGCGGGGGGCCCGGGGGCACAATCTGAGGTCGGTGGATGTGTCGTTTCCCCTGGGCTGCTTCGTCTGTGTCACCGGGGTCTCGGGATCGGGAAAGTCCACCCTGGTGAACGAGACCCTCTACCGGGCCCTGGCCCGGCACTTCTACCAGGCCCGGGATCCCGGGCTTCCCCACGACGGTCTGGAGGGCATCGACTCGGTGGACAAGGTCATCGAAGTGGACCAGTCGCCCATCGGCCGCACGCCCCGTTCCAACCCGGCCACCTATACCGGGGTGTTCACGCCCATCCGGCAGCTCTTCGCCGAACTCCCGGAATCGCAGATGCGGGGGTACGCCCAGGGGCGCTTCTCCTTCAACGTGAAGGGAGGGCGGTGCGAATCGTGCTCCGGCGACGGGCTGGTGAAGATCGAGATGCACTTCCTTCCGGACGTGTACGTGCCCTGCGACGTCTGCCGGGGGCGCCGGTACAACCGGGAGACCCTGGACGTGCACTACCGGGGCCGGAACATTGCCGACGTACTGGAGATGACGGTGGACGACGCGCTGGAGTTCTTCCAGCCGGTGCCCCGGATCCGACACCGGCTGCAGACCCTGAGCGACGTGGGGCTGGGATACGTGCACCTGGGGCAGTCCGCCACCACCCTGTCGGGCGGCGAGGCCCAGCGGGTGAAGCTGGCCACCGAGCTGGCCAAGCGGGCCACCGGCGACACCCTGTACATCCTGGACGAGCCTACGACGGGGCTCCACTTCGAGGACGTGCGCGTTCTGCTGGAGGTGCTCCACCGGCTGGTGGGCCGGGGCAACACCGTCATGGTCATTGAGCACAACCTCGAAGTGATCAAGACGGCGGACTGGATCGTGGACCTGGGGCCCGAAGGCGGCGAGGGAGGGGGGCGGATCGTGGCGGAAGGGACGCCGGAGGAGGTGGCGGCGAATCCGGAGTCCCTCACCGGGCGGTACCTGGCGCCGGCCCTCTCCGTCCCGGTGGAGGTGGGGGCCTGAGGAACCCGGCCGGGCGGTGGACCCGCCGGATGCCCCGAGGCGTACGAAGTATTACACTTGGGGAGGGTCGCCGGTGAATCTTCGCCCCCACCCAGGGCGTAGTGCAGGACGTCGACGAGGTTCAACCGAATCACGGGCCGGCTTCCTGGCCGCCCCAACCCGAGGAGGTCGGATGGTCACGCGCGAGGACCTGGAAAGTTATCTGATCCGGATGGATCTGGAGTACGAGGAGATCGCCGAGGGGATGTACCTGGTCCGAAGTCGGGAGGACCAGCTTCCCATCGTGGTGAACCACTCTCCCCCCCTGCTCGTCCTTCGGCTCAAGGTCATGGACGTTCCGGAAACGGACGGATCGCTCGAGGAGCTCTACCGGACCCTCCTGGAGCTGAACGCATCGGACGTGGTCCACGGGTCCTACGGGCTCGAGGGAGATGAGCTGGTCCTGGGCCTCAGCCTCCAGCTCGAGTCGCTGGACTACGGAGAGCTCCAGGCGGCGCTGGAGAGTCTTCAGATGGCCGCGTCCGGCCACATGGGAACCATCAAGGAACTGGTAGCCGCTGCGCCTGTTGGAGGGCCGAACCAATGAGCATCTTCCAGAAGATTTCAACGCTTTTCCGATCCAACATCAACGATCTCATTGCCCGGGCCGAGAATCCGGAAAAGATGTTGAATCAGATCATCCTCGACATGCGGGACCAGCTCTCGAAGGCCAAGCGGGAGGTGGCGGCCGCCATCGCCGACGAGCGTAAGCTCCGGGCGCAGGTGGAAAGCGAGGTCAAGCAGGCTCGGGACTGGGAGAAGCGTGCCGTTCTGGCGGTGCAGGAGGGAAGGGACGACCTGGCGAAACAGGCCCTTCTCCGGGAGAAGGAGCACGCCCAGCGGGCCACCTCCCTGGAGCAGACCTGGCAGGCCCAGGCCGAGGAGACCGAGAAGCTGAAAGGCTCCCTCAAGCAGCTCAACGACCGGATCGAGGAGGCCAAGCGCAAGCGCAACCTCCTCATTGCCAAGCAGAAGCGGGCTCAGGCCCAGAAGCGGATCCACGAGACCATGTCCGGGCTCTCCGACACGTCGGCCTTCGACGCCTTCAACCGGATGGCCGAGCGGATCGAGGAGTCGGAACGGAAGACCCTGGCGGCGGCCGAGGTCACCGAGAGTCTCACCGGTGACACCCTTGAAGACGAGTTCGCTCTCCTGGAGGAGGGCGGCGACGAGATGGACAGCCGGCTGCTGGCCCTGAAGAGGGAGATGGGGCTGATTGCCCCGGCCCAGGAGGAGGAGCGCCCGCAGCTTGCGGCCGGCGAGGCGGATGAGGCTTCTGCCGACGAAGGCGACGAGCTGGACACCTCGCTCAACGACCTGACGGCCGAAGCCGAGGCGGAGGAGGTCCACGAGGCCGAGCTCCTGGAGGAGTTTGATCGGCTCGAGAAGCGGGACGTGAACTGATGGGCGACACCGTCTTCCTGAATGGCGAGTTCATGCCCCGCTCCCGCGCCCGGATCTCTCCCGACGACCGGGGATTTCTCTTCGGGGACGGCCTCTACGAGGTGACGCCGGCCTACGGGGGCCGGTTTCTGGCGCTGGACCGGCACCTGGCCCGCCTCCGCCGCGGCACCCGGGAGTTGCGGATGCCCTTCCCCCAGGGACTGGAGGAGCTCCACCAGGAGCTTCTACGGCGCAACGACCTGGCGGACGAGGAAATGTCCATCGTCTACCTGCAGGTCACCCGGGGCACGGCACCCCGGTCCCATGCCTTTCCCGACCCACCGGTCCCCGCCACCGTCTACGGGTGGGCCAAGGCCTTCCAACGGCCGACCCGGGAGGCGTGGGAGAAGGGTTTCAGCGCCGTGAGCGTCCCCGACCGGCGGTGGGCCCGTGCCGACCTCAAGACCGTGCAGCTCCTTCCACAGGTCCTGGCGCAGCAGACGGCCCGGGAGGGAGCCGCCACCGACGCCCTCCTGGTGCGGGACGGACTGGCCCTCGAGGGCGCGCACAACAACGTCTTCTTCGTCTTCAAGGACACGCTGGCCACTCACCCCGCGTCGAATCAGATTCTCCCGGGAATCACCAGGGAGATCGTCCTGGAGGTGGCACGGGAGGAGGGCATCGCGGTGGAGGAGCGGCCCGTGACGTTGACCGAGGCGCAGCGGGCGTCGGAGATCTTCTTTACCGGGACCACCACGGAGGTGCGCCCCACCGTGCGGCTCGACGGACGGCCGGTGGGAGACGGC
>SKVI01000259.1 GCA_007129525.1 Gemmatimonadota bacterium
ACTCCCCGGCGGGGTGCTCCGCTGGGTGGGGATGCTGGGAGGCGCCATCCTCATCTACATGGCATGGCGGCTGGTCCGGGGGGTGGCCACCATCGATCCCGAGGCGGCTCAACTCAAGAGCCACATGGGCCACTACCTCAGGGTGGCGGCCTTCGGGGTTCTCTCGCCCAGCCCGTGGGCCTTCTGGTTTCTCCTGGGCGGCCCCCTCTTCTTGAACCGCTGGAACGTCAGCCCCTCCCTGGGCCTCCTCTTTCTGGCGGCCTTCATGGTCTCCTTCATCGGCACCATGGTGGTCCTGGCCTGGCTGGTGGGCACCGGCCGCCGCCGGCTGAATCTCACCTGGTACCGGCGGACGCTGCGGGGAGCCGGCGCGCTCCTGCTGGTGGCCGGCGCCGTGCTGATCTGGCAGAGCTGGATCGGGAACTTCACCGAGCTGGTGCAATCGCCGGAGGAGTTTCAGAGCCAGTTCCAGAATCAGTTTCAGAACCACCGTTGAGAAGGTGGCCGGCTCCGCTTCACCGCCTGGCCGAAGCCCGACGTCCCCGGAGGCCCGTGGCTCCCTTCAGGCCCAGCACGTACAACGGCACCAGGACCAGGCCCCAGGCCACCGGATTCAGCGACCACCCGGCCAGGTAGCTCGCCAGGAGCGGCGCCACTACCGAGACGAGTAGCAGGAACGCGCTGAAGGAATTCCCCCGGTAGACCGTCCGGCCCAGGAAGGGCACCAGCCCCGCCCCCGCCACGCAGAGACCGCCCAGAATCCACGCGGGATCGGATCGGGTAAGGAGGTGGTAGGCGAGGGCCAGCAGCGCCACCCCGTGCACCAGGGACGCGTACCAGCTCCACTGGACCCGGCGGTGTGCCTTCCGTATCGAGGGCGCCAGCTTCTCCCGGCGTCGCTTCTCGTCGCGCTTCGTCATGGCGCGCTGTCCCGGAACCCGCTCCCGGAATGGTCCACCCCCTGATGCCGGGCCATGAGATCCAACGCCAGCACCAGGCCCACGGCGGCTCCAGCGGCCACCACGGCCCCCAGCACCTGGGGATCCGCACCCGTCATGGCCTCCCAGCCCTCAGGCGAGATGGGCCGCACCACCAGGGGCACCTCCCGTCCCTCTGAGTCCACGTATGAGGTAACCGCTTCCCTCCAGGGCCAGAGCTTCTGCAGCGATCCCAGCATCAGGCCGCAGAGGAAGGCCAACGTGCCCTCGTAGCGGGTCCTGAGGAGCCAGGTCAGCACCCGGGCGAAGGCCAGAAGTCCCAAGGTGCACCCCGCCGCCAGGGCCGTCAGAAAGACCATGTCCAGCTCCGAGATGGCCCGCACCAGGAGCTCGTACTGCCCCAGCAAAAGCATGATGAAGCTTCCGGAGATCCCCGGCAGGATCCAGGCGCAGATGGCCACCATCCCTGCCAGAAAGGTGGAGATCCAGTGTTCCGGCGAGGGGAGGGGGTGGGTATTGGCCAACGCCAGCCCGACGCCGACCCCCACCAGTCCCGAGAGTCCCCGTGCCCAGCTCCACGGCTTCACGAATCGACCCACATAGAGGGCTGACGCCACGATGAGCCCGAAGAAGAAGGCCCAGACGTGGACCTCCCGGTTCTCCAGCAGCCAGGCCACCACCGCCGCGAAGCTGAAGACGCTGGTGGCCATCCCCACTCCCAGCGCCATCAGGAATCCGAGGTTCCCCTGTCTCCAGGCCCTGGCCACCCGGCCCTTGATGAGCTCCATGGCCAGCGCGGGGTCCAGCTTCCTGATGGTCCGAACCAGCTCGACGTAGATCCCGGTGATGAAGGCGATGGTCCCCCCCGACACCCCTGGGACCAGCTCCGCCACCCCCATGGCCATGCCCCGGAGGTACACGCCGATCCAGCCCAGAACCCCGCGGGGCGTCGTGGAGTCTTCCGGGGAGTCGGAGGTCATGGGGACCGGTGGAAGCGCAACTGAGGCGAGGGCAGGGGTCCGGGCCCGGAGGCGCCGGCGTCCCGAAGGATCGGGTCGCGGGGAAAACTCTACAGGTCCAGCGGAAAAGTACAGGGGGAGCTTCCCCGTTCTTCCCGTTCCGTCCTCGCGCAGGCGGCTCGCCGCTTCCGTCCGGCGGCGCCTCCGGACTGTCCGTCAGGAGTCCCATCGGCCACCGCCTCATCCACATCGGAGACCCGATCCTGGGGGGAGGCCGTCTGATCGACAAAGATTCCCCTCGGAGTGCCTCAGTAGTTGCCCGGTGGGGAAACGTGGCCTGCTTTGGCGTCAGTCTTCCCCACCCGCGGTCGGTACGTTCACGGGCAAGGGCCGGCTGACGGCGCGGCCTCCGGGACGTTGGCTGGCGCTGGACGCATTCCTCGGGCCCGGGCTGCTCGAGGATCTCGCCGGCGCTCCTGGGGAATCGGGATCAGGTGCATCGATCGATGGATTCGGCCGTACGGCCCCACGTTGGGGGAGTTCACCGAGTACGAGGTATCGTAGGCCATGGGGTCTGCGAGCAGGTCATTTGCATGCGGGCTGCGTAATTGCGCTGCTGGAGGCCGGGCGGCATCTTGCACCAAGGGGCGTCGTGGGAGTTTCCCGGTGCAGGTGAGTGCGGGTGAACGCCCCATCGTACCCGGCCGGCGCATGACCCGGCAGCACCCTCGACCTGGACCACCTACCACCCAGCAGCTTGGAAGGCTGTTGCAGAAGCCGGAGTGAACCGCATGAAACCGAAGTCCTGGAGTACTCGCCTTCGAAAGAGATCAGGTCGGAAGAGCCCGGACGGGCCGGTGGGAACGGTCGCATTCTATGGGCCGGACAACCGTCACGCCTCGAAGGTCGTGGTGGGGATTGCAGCCCGGCCGGGAGCGAAGGTGTCCGAGCTAAAGCGCTGGTTCGAGAATCGGCTCGATGTCCGCAGGGATCCGCAGATTGGAAGGGAGGTCACGGCGTTCCTGCGGGCGCACCGTGTCCGGAACGTGGCGGTGGCGGAGGGGATCATCGGCTGTCCCCATGAGGAGGGCGTCGACTATCCTGAAGGTGCGGAGTGTCCAGAGTGTCCGTTCTGGAGGGGAAAAGACCGATTTGAGCATGCCGTTCCGGAGTGAACGGGCGTATCGTAGCCTATCCGTGAACCTTTCGGTGTGACCCCACGGCCAGCAACCGCTGGGGCAGCGTCGCGTCGTCCGGAGACGGCGGCTGGGTCGAACTCGTGGAATCCGGGCGCGATCGGCGGGTCGAAGGTCTACTGGTGGTCGATATCGCCTGCTGAATCCCGGAACCCGGTCTGGCCCGCTTTCACGGCATGATCCAGGCCCGTCGGCCGCATGAGCAAGGTATCACTCCACGAGCAGATTCCTTTGCTGTGACCTCCGGGCCGCCCGCGAACCCGGGGCGGTTCAAACTCCTTCTCCCTTGTCTGAAACACCTCAGGGAAGGAGTCCGTAGGTTTGCTGGAATTCCCCAGCCGAGTATCGGCCAGAAGTCGAATCTCGACGACGTGACCACATGCGTACCACAACTCACCACGCGACCTTTCCTCCTTCCGGCGCCAAGACCACGCGGCTCCTTCTTCTGTCATTGGCGACCGTCCTTCTCGCATTCCCTTCCCTGAGTCAAGACACCCTCCTGGACGAGGAGCCCGAGCCGGGTCAACTCGTCTACGACACCCGCGTCCGCATCGACGTCGAGGAGGACTCGCTCGAAGCGCATGCGACCGTTTCCTATCGTGCCGACCAAGAGAGTGCGAGACGAATCTCCCTCTTGCTGAACCACCGATTGCGACTCGACAGCGTCACGGGGCCGGCTGTGCGCTCCTACCACATCGAGTCCTTCGAGATGATCCCGTGGATCGACGTGATCGAGGTGGAGCTGGGTGAGTCGGTCACTCCTGGCTCGGTAGTCACGCTCGAGCTCCGATATGCGGGCTCGCCCGAGATGCCGCCCGGGGGGATCAACCGCATCGCGCGGGATTGGGTGGAGCTCGGGCTCGACTCCGGTTGGCACCCGGTCCCGGCGACGCTCGACCACGAAATGTTGGGCGTGGTTCGGATTGAGCTGCCGGAGGGTTGGGACGTGGTCGGCAGCGGCCCCTCTGAGACGCAGAATGGCCTCCATGTGGTCCACACCACGACTCCACAGGTCGATGTGGCCTTCGCCGCGGCGCCTGCGCTGGAGGAGCTCCGCTCGGAGAACCTGTCGGCCTACTTCACCGAGACGCTGGCCGAAGCCGCCATAACCGTCCTGGAGCTTGGAGAAAGATGTGCTCGTTACCTGAACGAGCGATACGGCGTGCAAGACCCGCTGCCGCACAGCCGCCTCGTGCTGGCCGACCGTGAGGGGCCGGGCTATGCCAGGGATCACTATTTCGTCCTGAGTGACGTGGACCCCGACGATCCGGTGGAGCTGGCCCGCTTCCTGTGCCATGAACTGTCCCACCACTGGACGAAGACGGCCGGACCTTTCACTCCCCACCACTGGATGTCGGAGGCGTTCGCCGAGTTCGTGGCGGCTCGCTACCTTCGAGAGCACTCGGGAGAGGAAGTGTACGAGGAGCTCGTCACAGAGTGGGAGGAGGAGGGCCGCGGTCACGGGCCGGTCTGGACGTCGGAGGCCGTCGACCGGCCAAATCCGCAGGTGATGTACAGGAGAGGGCCATGGATCCTGCATCGTCTTGAAGAGCGGATCGGTCGCGAGCGCATGGATCGGTTCGTGGCACGCTACATGATCGAGGATCTTCGGACGACACAGCAGCTCCTCGACGCGCTCAAGGCCGTGGCCGGTCCGGAGGTGGAGACATGGTTCCGACAGGAGTTGGCGCGGACCCCGGAGGAGGGAGAGGAGACGAGCCCGTAGGGGTGAAGCCGGGTCGAAGGGGCGCGCCAGGCACGGAGCCGGAGTCTTCTCAGAGCACGCCGTCCAGATACACGTGGAGGCGCCAGGCACCATCCTCACCCAGGCGGCGGGCCAGATCCATGCGCATGAACCCATCCAGGAGTGACGCCCCTACCCCGACGGTCCGGATGGGACGCCCCGAGCCCAGTTCCGTCCGGGGCCCGGCCCAACCCAGATCGCCGAAGAGAGCCAGGCGCGCCGCCGGCCGACCCCGGGCCACCTCTCCCCGGGCGAACCAGAAGCTCTCTCCCACCAGCGAAGCCGGGCG
>SKVI01000318.1 GCA_007129525.1 Gemmatimonadota bacterium
GGCTCCTCCCCGGCCAGGATGTCGATCATGACATCGGTGTCCAGGACGATCACCGCCAGCGTTCCCGTAGGGCTTGGGTCCGTTCCCGGAGCGCCTCTGCGTCCTCAGGCGAGAAGGAGCCCACCACGGCCAGGGCTTCGGCCAATTCTTCGCGGCGCCCTTCTTCCTCCTCCAAGAACCGGTCCACGGCCTCCTGAATCAGATGAGAGAAGCCCTTCCGCCCCTCCTGGGCCGCCATCTCCAGGAGCCGGGCCCGCTGATCATTCCTGAGTTCGATCGTAGTACGCATACGAAGAATCTCACATACATGCACATGCATGTCAATCCCGTAGGGCCAGGAGCTCCAGAAGCGAGAGGTCCAGATCCCGGGAATCTCGAGCCGGTCGCCTCACGCGTCGAGACGTCCCCTCCAGCCATCGCGTCGTCCTCCCTCCGGGCTCATCATGCAGAGACCAAGCTCGGTCGTACGGTCCGACAGCCCCGGGCCGAGCCCGAGCCCGCGGGATCCATGAACCAGGGGGAGTTGAAGATGCTTGATGACGTCAGGAGGCCGCGCCCCGGCTGGAGGGTGAGGGAGCGGGTGGGGTCGCCCCAATGGCAACCGTTCGCCCCCATGAACGTCAGCCCCGGTGGGCGAATCTTCCGGAAGACCCGCTTCGATCTGCCGGCGGGGTGCGAGCTGGGTGCAGAGTGGATGTGGGTCGAGGTGGACTCCCTGGATGCCTTCCAGGGAATTCTCACCAACGACTCGGTCTACCTTCCCGGCGTTGGTCGGGGAGCTCGGGTGACCTTCGAGCTGATCCCCGAAGGCGAACCCCTGGCCGGCTGCGCGGTGGCCGTCGATTGGAGTCCGGTGATGTAGACGGCTGGTGGATCGAACCATCCGCGGGCAACGGAGGTACATCCCTTCACCACCTTCGACTCCCCGTGACCCCGGAGCCCCATGAGCCCTCAGCGTGCCGCTCCCGGCGCGTCCCGCATCTACTTCCGGAGCGGGCTCGCGGTCCTCCGGGGCGCATCCGAGGCCCCGGAGTGGATGAGCTGGGATGAACGCTCCAGCGCCTGGGTGGCGGCAGGTCACCGGCTTCCCGAACTCCGGAGCTGGGCGGCGGGCCGGGGAATTCCCGAGAGCTCGCCGGCACCGGACGAGCTCGAGGACGGCTTCTACGACGACCGGAGCCTGCGGCCGTACCAGCAGGAGGCCGTGGAGCGGTGGCTCGGATCGGAGGGGCGGGGCTCCGTGGTCCTTCCCACCGGAGCGGGGAAGAGCCTGGTGGCGATCCACGCCATCCGGCAAGGGGGTGCCGGGGCCTGCGTGGTGGCGCCCACACGGGCGCTCCTCCACCAGTGGTTCGGACAGCTCGCCGAGGCCTTTGGCGGCGAGCAGGTGGGCGCCTTCTACGGCGACGAGAAGGATCCCCGGCGGATCACGGTCACCACGTATCATTCGGCCTTCACGCTGCTGGAGCGGGAAGGACCCCGCTTCGACCTCCTGGTCCTGGACGAGGTCCATCACCTCTCCGACACCCGCTCGGGCGAGGCGCCGGCCTGGCACGATGCCCTCCGTATTGCCCCCGCACGCTACCGCCTGGGCCTCACGGCCACCTATCCCGACGGCGCCGCCACCGAGCTCGAGCGACTGGTGGGCCCCGTGGCCTACCGTCGGAGCATCGGGGAGATGGCCGACCGGGTCCTCGCCGACTTCGTGCTGGAGCGCCGGTACGTACCCCTTACGCCAGACGAGGAGGCCCGCTACCGAGAGGCCGAGGAACTCTACGAGGCCTTCATGGCGAAGCGGCGATACGAGGAGACGGCATCCGACGCCGAGGGTCGCTGGAAGCTGTTCATGGCCGAGACCCGGCGCTCACCGGAGGCCCGGCGGGCGTTCCGCGCCTTCCGCGAGCGAGAGCGGATCGTTCAGCTCTCCGAGAGCAAGCTCCGAGAGGTTGAGCGCATCCTTCGGCTTCACCCGGCTGAGCAGGCGCTCCTCTTCTGCGGAAGCCGTGCCTCGGCCGAGGTCGTTTCGAGACGGCTGGCGGTGCCCATGGTGACGGCCCGCACGCCGGCTTCGGAACGAAGATCGATCCTGGCAGCGGTCGCCGAGGGAGACGTCCGGGCCGTGGCCAGCGTGCAGGTGCTGGACGAGGGGTGGGACGTACCCCAGGCGAAGCTGGGGATCGTGCTGGGCGACAGCACCCGGGGCGGGCGGCGCCAGCACATCCAGCGGTTGGGTCGGATCCTCCGCCGCCAGGGCGACCGGGTGGCGTCGCTGTACGAGGTCGTGGCGGCCGGCACCTACGAATTCCTGGTCTCACAGAAGCGGAAGGGTGCGGTGCGCCAGGTCCGGGAGCGCCAGCTCGGATTGGGGATCTGACCGTGCTCCGCCGTACGCACGTGAGGCCCTTCCTTACGGAGCGGGACGGTGCTCTGCACGTGCGTTTCCTGGGGGATCCCGATGGACGGGTGGCCGCCTTCCTCCATCGGCTTCTCCGGCTGGCCCGGCGCCTGGAGGGTCGGCCTCGTCGGGTGGTCGTGGAAGCACTCAGTCGCCAGGAGCGCCGCGTGCGAGACGCCCGGCGACTGGACGGTCTCTCCCGGACGCTCCTCTCCCTCTGCCGGTTCTCCCCCCCGGCGGGGGCCGCTCGGGCGGGGGAGGTCAGGAGCGCCCTCTTCCGGGCACGGGGTCGCCGGTGGCCTCCCGTCCCCGGCGACGAGCGGGCGCCGTACGAAGACGCAGGACAGGAGCTCGACCTCACGCCCGAGGAGGTGGAACGCCTCCTGTATGCCGATGACTCGGACGCCATGATCCTCCGGAGAGCCCCGCAGATGGACCCGCAGGCCCTCCTCCGCCGGTACAATCTGGACCTGGCCCGGGCGGTGCTCCTGGACGCCGAGGTCGTGGTGGTCCGGGCTCGGGGGGGCTGGAAGGAGATCTTCCGGGCCGTGAAGCTCGCCCGGCTCATGCACCGGCTCGAGCCCGCGTCGGGGGAGGGCGCATATCGTCTGGAGCTCACTGGCCCGGCGGCGGCGTTCGTGACCCGCCCCCGGCGCTACGGGATCCGGTTCGCCCGGATCGTGCCGGCCCTGATCCGCGCTCCGGGTTGGGAGTTGGAGGCCCGGATCATCCGGGAGGGGCGGAAGGTCGCGTACCGACTGACTTCCGATCCGGCCATCTCCGCCCCAGCGGGTCGCCGCCCGCAATACGACTCGGCGTGGGAAGAGGACCTGGCCCGGGAGTTCCGCGAGAAGATCGGCTCCGAGCGGGACGGTTGGCGGCTCAGTCGAGAATCCACCCCCATTGCCCTGGGCGAGGAGCTCTTCCTCCCGGATTTCACGTTCCGGCACGCCGACGGGAGGGAGGCCCTCGTGGAGCTGGTGGGGTTCTGGACTCCGGAGTACCTGGAGGAGAAGGTCAGAAAGGTCCGGGCCGCCGAACTCGAGCACCTGGTCCTCGTGGTGTTCCGGGGTCTCGCCGCCTCACGGGAGGAGGGGGAGCTGGAGTCCCTCCCCGGCGAGCTCGTGTGGTTTCGGAATCGGGCGCAGATCGGCCCGGTGATGGAGGCAGTGGAGCGGGTGGCCCGGGGCGGAGGCTGAGGCTTCGGGAGTGGCTCGCCGGCCCGCTACTCCTCCAGCACGGTTCGTTCGGCGTCGACGCCGAGCTCCTGAAGGGCCTCCTGGACGTCCTCCACCATGGCCGGGGGGCCGCACAGGTAGAAGTGCTGATCCAGGTCGTCGACCTTCTCCTCGAGGTAGGCGCCATCGATCCGCCGGTGGTCGTATCCGGGGGCGGAGCGCCCCGTGCAGGTGAGATGACACCGGTCGCCCAGCAGGTGCCGCAACTCCTTCTCGCAGATCACGTCGGCTGGGGTCCGGTTGCTGAAGAGAAGTGACGAGCCGTCCAACTCCCCGCCCTCGTGCAACTGCCGCAGAATGGCCAGGAAGGGCGTGACCCCCGCTCCTCCCGCGATGAAGGTGCCGGGTCCCTGGTACTTGATGGTCCCGAAGGCCTCGGACATGAGGAGCGAGGTCCCGGGGTTCAGGGTGTCCAGTTTGCGGGTAACCCCCTCGTGGTCCGGATAGATCTTGATGGTGAACTCCAGCACCGGTTCGTCGGGGAGGGAGGTGGGTGTGAACGGACGCCCCTCGTCGTGCCACCCTTCTTCGTCCACAGCCAGCTCCACGCCCTGACCGGGCTCGAACTGGAAATCGTCGGGGCGGGTCACGATAAACTGTTTCACGTCGTGGGTCACGAACCCGGTATGCAGGATCTGGACCGTGTGATCCATGGGCTGGGCCTCCTGAAGAGTGCAGGGCTGGTCGCACGGCGCTGAACCCTGGATCGGGCTTTCAGTTCCCCGAAGGCACACCTCCTACCCGGTAGTCCGCAGCCCCCCTGCGATGCCCTGGATCGTGAACCGGATCAGCTCCGCCAGGCGCTCCGCACGGTCGGGCTCCTCCCCTTCTGCCCGGGTCCCTTCCTCCCTCTCTCCGGATCGGGCGCCTTCTTCCTCCTCCTCCAACCTTCGCAGACGTCGAACGAGCTCCACCTGTACCAGGTTCAGGGGGTCCACGTAGGGGTTCCGCACCTCGATGGAGCGTCGGAGCCAGGGGATGTCCGCCAGGAGCTCGTCGCGCCCCTTGAGGGCCAGGATGGCGCGCCTGGACGCTTCGAACTCCCGCATCACCAGGTCCCGGATCTCCCGGCGCACCCCGGGGTCCTGCACCAGCTCCGCGTGAACGGCTGCGATCCCCATGTCGGCCCGGGCCAGCGCCAGCTCCGCGTTCTCCACCGTGGCCCGGAAGAACCCGCTCCGCCGATAGAGCTCCCGGAGTCCCTCCGCCGCATCCTCCTCCTCCAGCACCGGGGCCAGCGCCGACCCCAGCCCGTACCAGGCGGGGATGAGGTGTCGGCTCTGCGTCCAGGCGAAGACCCAGGGGATGGCCCGCAACGTGTCCAGTGACCGCTCTCCCCGTCGGCGGGCCGGGCGGGAGCCGATGGGCAGCTCCTCGATCTGCGAGATGGGCGTCGCCTCTTCGAAGTAGCGGATGAAGCCGGGCCGGTCCACCAGTTCCCGGTA
>SKVI01000124.1 GCA_007129525.1 Gemmatimonadota bacterium
ACCGTGGGTGAGGCGGTCCACCTTGTTGAAGACCAGGACCTGGGGCGTCTCGTCCAGCTCCAGATCCCGGAGCACTTCGTCCACGACCACCTTGCGCTCTTCCCAGTCGGGGTGCGCTGCGTCGATGACGTGAACCACCAGATCCGCCTCCCGTGCCTCCTCCAGCGTAGAGCGAAACGATGCCACGAGGTGGTGGGGAAGCTTGCGGATGAAGCCCACCGTATCGGTGAGGAGCGCCTGGTAGCCCGAACCCAGCTCAACGCTTCGAGTGGCCGAATCCAGAGTGGCGAAGAGCCGGTCCTCCACGAAGAGGTCATCGCCGGAGAGGGCCCGGAGCACCGAGGACTTTCCGGCGTTGGTATAGCCCACCAGCGCCACACGATACTCCCCTTGCCGACGGCGTCGCTGCACCGCCCGGGACTCGGCCACGGACTCCAGCTTCTTCTTCAGGTCGGTGATCCGGCGGCCGATGAGCCGGCGGTCGGTCTCGAGCTGGGTCTCACCCGGCCCCCGAAGGCCGATTCCGCCGCGGATCCGCGAAAGGTGGGTCCACATGCGCTGCAGCCGGGGCAGCAGGTACTCGAGCTGGGCCAGCTCAACCTGGAGCTTGGCTTCCCGGGTCCGGGCCCGGGACGCGAAGATGTCCAGGATCAGCTCGGAGCGATCCATGACCCGCACGTCCAGCCCCTGCTCCAGGTTCTTGGCCTGGTCGGGCTTCAGCTCCTCGTCGAAGATGACCAGGTCCGCTTCCCGCGCCTCCACCAGCTCCCGGAGCTCCCGAACCTTCCCGCTTCCGATGTAGGTCTGGGGCGTCGGGGCGTCGATCCGCTGGATCAGGGTGCCCACCACCTCCCCGCCGGCGGTGTCGGTGAGCCGGCGAAGCTCCTCCATGTGCTCATCCACGACCCGGGCCTCCATCTGGCGGGGGGGAGCCCCCACCAGCACGGCCCGGTCTACCGGCGTTCGATTGTCGATCAGCTGCGTTGGAATGGCCTGGTTCCTCCTCTTGAATTGACGTTGCGGGGCGCCGGAGACCATGCCCCGGACCCCTCGTTGCAGATCAGGGCGTCAAGCTGCCGGTGGAGCGGAAGGGAAGCTCCACCCGCCCCGCCGGCCCCCGGGCCACGATGTCGCCCTGCACTCGATAGTTCATGGCTCCGGTGTCCCACCAGCTCCGGATGGCCGTCCCCACCGCGTCGTACTGGAACGGCACCTCCAACGTGACACGCTCAGTGCTACGGCGGGGCAGCCGAATGCTCTCGGCGGTGCTGCCCTCAGCCAGTCGGCTCCACCGGTCCTCGCGCCCCTCCACCTCCAGCAGGTACTGGAACTCCCGGACCTCCAGGTGGAAGAAGTTCGGGTTGTCCACCTCCAGGATGATCTCGGCAGTTCCGGAGGTGAACCCCAGCCCCACCACCCGCACGTCGGCGATGACCACCGAAGGGCTCCGGTAGAAGAGGCTGCACCCGCCCAGCAGGATCACCAGGAGGGGCAGCACGAGCCAACGGCCCGGGATGGGGAGTCGGTGTTTCATACGATCCTGATACCCGCGACGGACGGCTGGGTGTCCGTTCCCGCCTGCGCGGAGGACCCAGCCTCTTCACCCGTCTCGACGCCGGCGCTCCCACTCCTCCATGCGCCGGGCCAGCTCCGGCTCCAGGCCGTGGGGCCCCGGCCGGTAGAAGCGCTCCTCCCGAAGCTCCCGGGGAAGGTATTCCTGCCGGGCCACCCCCCCGGGCTCGTCGGGGTCGTAGCGGTAGCCCTCTCCGTACCCCCACGCCTCCATCTCGGCGGTGGGCGCATTGCGGATGTGCATGGGCACCGGAGCCCCCGGGGTGTCGGACGCCGCCTTCCGAGCCTCGCTCCACCCCCGGTAGACGCGGTTGGACTTGGGCGCGGTGGCCAGGTACACAGCGGCCTGAGCCAGGGCCAGGTCCCCCTCCGGCGACCCCAGGAACCGGTAGGCCTGCCAGGCGGCCACCGTCACCTCCAGCGCGCCGGGGTCGGCCAGCCCGATGTCTTCGGTGGCCATCCGGACCAGGCGCCGGCAGAGGTAGAGCGGGTCCTCCCCTCCCTGAACCATGCGGGCCAGCCAGTAGAGGGCTCCGTCGGGATCACTCCCCCGAATGCTCTTGTGCAGCGCTGAGATGAGGTTGTAGTGCTCCTCACCGGAGCGGTCGTAGATGGCGAAGCGGTGCTGCAGCGCCTCCCGGGCCACCTCCTCGGTGATGCGTCCCCCTTCCCCGGCCAGTCGCGCCGCCGCCTCCAGGGCTCCCAGGGCCCGCCGGGCATCGCCGTCGGCACCGGCGGCCAGCACCCGGACGGCCTCGGGATCGGCGGCCAGTTCCATGGCGCCCAACCCTCGATCGGGGTCCGTCAGCGCCTCCTCCAGCACCTGGCTCACCGCTTCCTCGCTCAGCGGCTCCAGAATGAAGACCGGGGCCCGGGACAACAGGGGCCGGTTCACCTCGAAGGAGGGGTTCTGGGTGGTGGCCCCCACCAGGATCACGGTGCCGTCCTCCACGTGGGGAAGGAAGGCGTCCTGCTGGGCCCGGTTGAAGCGGTGGATTTCGTCACAGAAGAGAATGGTCTGCCGCCCCGAGGTCTGCTGTCGGACCCGGGCCTCCTGGATGATCTCCCGGACCCGGGCCACTCCTTCGGTGACGGCGGAGAAGGCCACGAAGGCGGCGTCTCCACGGCGGGCCAGAAGACGGGCCAGCGTGGTCTTCCCGCTCCCGGGCGGTCCCCAGAGGATGCACGACGAGAGCTCCCCGCCGGCCAGCATCCGCCCCAGGGGCCGGTCCGGTCCCAAGAGGTGGTCCTGGCCCCGCACCTCCTCCAGGCTGCGGGGGCGCATGCGGGCGGCCAGAGGGGCGGCGGGATCCGGTGTCTCCGGCTCCCGCCGTTCGTCGGGTTGGGGGGAGGGCCGCCGGGTCTCTCCACCGCCGAACAGGTCCAGGTCGTCGCTCATGGTCACCGCACCTCCTCGTCCCGGGCCGCCATCCACGCCTCGGCCTCGGCCGCCAGGGTCTCCCGGTCGTTCAGCGTCGGGTCGTCCAGCACCCGGTCAAGGAGCGCCCGGAGGAGCTCGCCGAAGCGGGGTCCGGGGCGGTACCCCATCTGGATCAGGTCCCGGCCCGAGAAAGCCAGCTCGTCCGTGGTGAGGGCCACCGGGGCCCGAGCCGTGGCCCGCAGGCGTCTCACCAGGCGTTCCAGCCTGCCCCGCTCCCACGCCCCTTCCCCTCCGTCGCCCACCAGCTCGTCGGAGCGGAGCTCGGCAATCCAGATCCGGATCAGGTCCGGGAGCCGCTCCCGGCCCACCTGAGACAGCCAGCGGCGGAGTTCGGCATCGGGGGCGCCGGCACCGGGTGGACGTCGAACGAACTCCACCAGCCCGGCCACCTGCTGGATCCGGGCGTTGGACGACCGCAGCCGCTCCAGGAGGGCGGCGGCTCCAAGAAGGCCTCGACGGCCCGGGGAGTGGGCTGCCGGCTCCCCGCCCTCCGGCCCCCCATCCTCCGGCTCTCCGGCCCCGGCCAGGAGGGCCACCCAGCGCAGTGCCGGGCGATGGGGCGAGAGCAGGTCCACGGTCCGAAGGGCGTGGCTCCAGAGGTCGCCCCCCCTTCCCTCCTGGGACCACCCCACCTGCCGGTCCAGCTCGGGATACCGGTGGGCCAGGGCGCCGGAGGCGGCGTAGAGGGCCAGGGCGGCCGAGGGTGGCTCCCGACCCGTCAGGATCTTCTCCATCTCTTCCCGCACCCGTTCGGGTGAGAGTACGTCCAGCCGGGCGACGGCGCCCACCAGAGCCCGCCAGGTGGCGCGCTCCACCTGCAGACGGAAGGTCCCGGCGAACCGGAGGGCCCGAAGCACCCGCAGGTAGTCCTCGGCGAAGCGCTCCTCCGGCTCTCCCACGGTCTGGAGGATCCCCTGCTCCAGGTCGGCCGCCCCATCGTACGGGTCATAGAGGACCTTGCGCAGGGGATGCCACGCCACCGCGTTGATGGTGAAGTCCCGACGGGCCAGGTCCTCGTCCACCGTGTCGGCGAAGGCCACCACGGCGTGCCGTCCGGTGGTCTCCACGTCACGGCGAAAGGTGGTGACCTCGTACATGACGCCGTCACCGGCAATGACCCCCACGGTACCGTGGTCGATCCCGATGGGGACGGTCCGGCGAAAGATCCTGCGGACCCGGTTGGGGGACGCGGCGCTGGCCAGGTCCCAGTCCCCGGACGGGCGTCCGGCCAGGGCATCCCGAACCGCACCGCCCACCGCCCAGGTCTCGTACCCCGCCTTCTCCAGCTCTCTGCAGATCCAGCGGACGGCGCCGGGGGGCCGCAGATCGATCATCCCGGGCGCACCGCTCCGCCATTCACGTTCATGACCTCGCCGGTGACGTGCCGGGCCAGGTCCGAGCAGAGGAAGGCGATGGGGCCGGCCACGTCCTCGGGGGTGGCGATCCGACCCAGGGGGATGCTCTCCAGCGCCTTCGCCCGACCGGGGCCCGAGAGCACCTCCTCGGTCATGTCGGTCTCGATCCAGCCCGGGGCCACCGCATTCACCGTGATGCCCCGGGGTGCCAGCTCCACCGCCAGCCCCTTCACCAGCGAGTTGAGTCCGCCCTTCGAGGCGGCATAGTCCCCGTGAAAGGTCTCGCCTCGCTGCGCGGCGGTGGACGACACCAGGACGATGGCGCCTCCGTCGGCCACCCGCCGAGCCGCCTCCCGACAGACCAGGAAGAGGCTCTCCAGGTTCACCTTCAGCGTGCGCTGCCAGTGCTCCAGCGTCATCTGGGCCAGCGGAATGTCCGCCGACGGCCAGATTCCGTGATTGCCCACCACCAGGTCCACCCCGCCAAAGGCGTCGTCGGCCCGGTCGAAGAGGGCCTCCACGTCGGCCTCCCGGGTGAGGTCGCCGGCCAGGGCGAAGCCCGCCGAGTCCAGCTCGTGCATCCGGCGCACCACCTGGAGGGCGGCGTCGGAGCGGGAACGGTACCCGATCCCCACCCGGGCCCCGGCCCGGGCCAGCAGAAGGGCGGTGGCCCGACCCACGCCCCGGGACCCGCCGGTGACCACTGC